>JAGLWB010000007.1 GCA_023133655.1 Bacteroidales bacterium | reverse complement strand
GTAGCCGATAGCCAGCAGTAAAAAAAACAGCAATAAGTATGCAAAAAATTTCAGGTAATATCATTGATATCGTTAACAAGAGAATATTCAAAGGAACTGTTATTGTTAAGGAGAAAAAGATCCATCAGATTGTAGAAGAGGATGTAAAGCAGGAAGAATATATTCTTCCCGGCCTGATTGACTCTCACATCCATATTGAAAGTTCAATGCTTGTGCCATCAGAATTTGCCCGCCTGGCAGTTGTTCATGGCACTGTTGCCACTTTGTCCGATCCACATGAGATTGCCAATGTGCTTGGAGTAGATGGAATCAGATTTCTGATACAAAATGGACAAAAGGTACCTTTCAAGTTTTATTTTGGCGCTTCCTCATGTGTTCCGGCAACGGTGTTTGAAACCTCCGGGGCGGAACTGGGAGCATCCGAAATAGAGAGTTTACTTAAAATGGATGAAATAAAATATTTGTCTGAAATGATGAATTTTCCGGGTGTTCTGTATAATGATGAACATGTTTGGGCAAAGATTAATTTGGCAAAAAAATATAATAAACCAATTGATGGACATGCCCCGGGATTAAAAGGTGATGATGCCCGAAATTATATTGCTGCAGGAATTTCAACTGATCACGAGTGTTTTACATTGGAAGAAGCGCTTGATAAAATATCCTTTGGGATGAAAATTCAGATCAGGGAAGGTAGCGCTGCAAAGAACTTCGATACATTAATTTCTCTCCTCGACAGCCATTCTGATATGGTCATGTTTTGTTCCGATGACCGCCATCCGAACGATCTTGCACGTGGACACATCAATACCCTTGTTAAAAGAGCTCTTCATAAAGGATATGATCCGATTACAGTACTTAGAAGTTGTGTTTTGAACCCGGTATCTCACTATAATCTTGATGTTGGCTTGCTGCAACCGGATGACCCTGCTGATTTTATAGTGATTGATAATTTGTCAGATTTTAATGTTTTGGCAACTTATATTGATGGAGTTAAAGTGGCAGAAAAAGGTAAGCCTCTGTTCTCCTCTGTGAAAGAAACCACGCCAAACAAATTCAATGCTGAAAAGATCAGTACTAATGATATTTTGGTTCAGGCTACAGGAAAAAAAATTAAAGTTCAAAAGGCAATAGATGGCCAGTTGATTACTGAAAGTTATGTGACAGATCCTAAAGTCATTGAAGGCTTTATTGTAAGTGATGTCGATAGGGATATCCTGAAAATGGTTGTTGTTAACAGGTATAGTCATCAACAACCGGCAGTGAATTTTATCAATAATTTTGGATTCATTCAGGGAGCTATAGCCTCAACAGTTGCCCATGACAGTCATAACATCATTGCTGTTGGAACAAATGATGAAGATATCGTTAATGCCATTAATCTTTTAATTGAGCATAAAGGGGGTGTATCGTTAGCTCATGGCAAAAACAGGCATGTTTTGCCCTTACCCATTGCAGGACTTATGTCGAATGAAAATGGGTATAAGGTGGCAAAGGGTTACGAAAATTTGAGTAATGAAGCTAAAGCAATGGGTTCAGGATTGCATGCCCCTTATATGACGCTTTCATTCATGGCATTGTTGGTAATTCCAGAACTTAAACTTAGCGACAAAGGCCTTTTTGATGGTAATTTATTTTCGTTCACATCACTTTTTGTGAAATAATTACAAATAAATTTATTTATTTATTTGTATATGATATCTTTTTGCATATATTTGCCTAAAAATATTAATAGCTATATGGAACAAAAAAATTTAGACATCAATAAGCTTGAGATGGCAGCAAGCAAACTCCGGGCCATCGCTCATCCTATGAGAATTGCTATCATCGATTTGTTGGAGAAGAACAAAAAAATGAGTGTAACAGAGATCTATAGAAATTTGGGTATCGAGCAAGCATCCGCTTCTCATCATTTAAATATTCTAAAAATCAAGGGTGTTCTGGTATCGAAAAGAGATGGAAAGAAGATATTTTACTCCATTAGAAATGAGGCGTTGAGCGAGATCATTCATTGTATCAACAGATGTGGTGATTAAATCTCCATCGATTCTTCTGAAACCCAATTTGGACGTATTTCGATTAACTTATTAAAGAACAATACATTTTCTGGTTGTTTTTTTTCAATGTAGTTCCCGGTATCCCATCTGCCATTGTTGTTTCTGTCGAAGATCACTTTAATTTTGTATTTTCCCGGCAACAGGTAATTGTAAGAGATCGGTATGCCGTCTGAAATCAGTCCTTCATTAATTACCATATCATTTTCATTAAGCAACTGAATGATGATTTGATGGGGTAATTCCTCAGTGATTGTTAAATCCAGGATTAGTTGGCCATAATCACTATATGATTTTGTTTTAAAACTTACGACAATACTATCGTTATGGTTTCCCAGGATATCAGTTAACGAAGAATCGGGTATGATCAACTGATAATTTATATCTTCTTTCCATTTGTGATCAACGACAATCCGTCGTTGTAACTCATTGTCAAATGATACTTCAGGAAGTAAAGTATCGTGGTCTTCAATCATGATCACCCCGGAGAAGTCGTATGATTGAATGGGGTAGGGGCTGGTCAATATTAATGGCTTAAAAGGAACCTGCATTTTTGATTTTAACACGGGTGAGGTCAGTTTAATGTTTTTATTTTTAGGTGAGCTGCGTGCTTTTCTTCTCACTGGCTCCGGAGGCTTTGTTACAATTTCAACAGTATCCAGAACAAGACCATTATCTATGATCTCAAGGGTAAGTGTATCAGGAACGGGCTCCATGATCCATATTATCATCGTGTCTTTCATGGAGGTAAACTCTTTGGACATCCATGTTTTTTGTAAAGAAAAATCAATTGGTACTACCTGTAGATCAATGGTCGGAAACCTGAAAATAAAATTTATATGATTTGCCTTTACAAGTTTATATTCGGTTAATTGTTGAATAGAATCAATTTCTTCAAATAAATGTAACCGGATTGATTCAGGGAGAATACCAATAAGAGAATCACCGGAAGTACTATCGTTTAAATGAACAGGGTAAACCGGATTTACTAAACTGTCGGAAAATGCTATCCATTCATTAGGCAAGTCATATAAGTAATTACTGTTGGCATCTCTCAATGCAAAAATTTTGAAAGGTACGTTTTTCAGGTTATAAAATTTAAAATGCCCCTCTTTATCCGCCTTAGAAATATAATACGGCCTTTCAAGGTAGGGAATGGAATCTTTATCTTCAATATACAGCATAATCCATACATCTTCAGCGGGTGCAACATCAAAAGCATCAACAACCTGCCCACTCAATATCATTGAATCAATCGTAATTCCCGATGAGAAGACATATTTGTAGTTATCTAATGGATTATTTTCTGTTATGTCAGCTACAGCATTTCCAAAAGAGATAGAATAAGTTGTATTTTCTTTAAAAACCTCATTAAACTTAATAACTAAAGTCTTGCTTCTTAACCTATATTCAGGTGTTTCCTGAAAAGGAGGAGAAATAATAATTTGCTCGTTTGGGCTATTAAGCTGAACGTATTCATTAAAATCCAATTGAATGTTGTTTCCTGAAAATTCAGTGGAAAAGTTTAGCGGCACTGCCTCCTCCACAACAGGGGGGGTAGTATCTTTAGGCCCACCTGTTGGGGAAAGCGGATTGGCACAGGAAAAGGTGATGACTGCAAGGATGGTGTATACCAGTAGCCGGTAGCCGGTAGCCGGTAGCCGGTAGCCGGTAGCCAGTAGCCAGTAGCCGGTAGCCAGTAGCCAGTAGCCGGTAGCCAGGATTGAACCTTTGTCGGACATTGAAAACAACCGTATTAATTAGGATACAAACCTACACTAAAAACCAATATCATTGAAATATGATTTTAATATTACGCACTTTTGTCTTGATACCTAAAGGTTATTCATTATTTTTGATGTACAGTATAAAGAGTGCATTCCCAAATTCTAAAGACGAAAGATCAGATGCAATATAAAACAAAAAAAAGTGTTTTTCGAACCGAGCTGACCCCGGTTAGTTTTTTACACCGTAGCTCTTATATGTTTCCCGCTAAAACCGCAGTAGTCCATGGTGACAGACGTTATACGTACAGAGAATTTGAAGAACGTGTAAACCGCCTGGCGTCGCATTTAAGAAAGTTAGGGTTAAAGAAACATGAGAAAGTTGCTTTTTTATGTCCGAATATCCCTGCTTTGCTTGAGGCTCATTTTGCCATCCCAGCCGCCGGTGGCATCCTTGTTACGATCAACATCCGGTTAAGCACTAATGAGATTGGTTATATTCTGGAGCATTCCCGGGCCCGGTTTCTGTTTGTCGATCTGGAATTAGAACCTCTGATTGATCCGCTTGATACTTTACATCTTCATGTTGTACGTGTTGATGATACAGGTGAATATGATGACCCCTATGAAATGTTTATTTCAGAAGGGTCGCCTAAGCCATTTGAAAGTTGGCTGGATGACGAAGAAGAACCTATTTCGCTAAATTACACTTCAGGAACCACCGGTCAGCCCAAAGGGGTGATTTATACCCACCGGGGTGCATACCTGAATGCCCTTGGCAGTGTGGTTGAAATTGGTATGAACTCCACTACTGTTTATTTGTGGACCCTTCCAATGTTTCATTGTAATGGTTGGTGTTTCACCTGGGCCGTGACTGCTGTTGCCGGCACACATATTTGTTTGCGTAAAGCGGACCCGGGAAAAATTTGGGGTCTGATAAATAAGGAAAGCGTAACTCATTTAAATGGAACACCAACGCTATTTAATATGTTGGTTAACCACCCCAAAGCCAAAGCGGTTAATCATCCGGTGACGGTTACTCTTGGAGGGGCTCCTCCTTCTCCAACATTGTTAGAAAAAATAAAGATCTTAAATTTTCTGCCAATTCATACGTATGGGTTGACAGAGACCTATGGCCCATACACGATTTGCGAATGGCATTCGGAATGGGATAATTTCCCCTTAGATGAACAAGCCCGTCTTCGTGCCAGGCAGGGTCAGGCATATATAACGGCCGACCTGGTACGGGTTGTTGATGAACATATGAACGATATTCCTCGTGATGGTAAAACAATGGGTGAAGTATTGATGCGTGGTAATAACGTAATGAAATCATATTTTAATGATCCTGAAACCACCAACCATCTGTTTCGGGATGGGTGGTTTCATACAGGTGACCTTGCCGTTTGGCATCCGGACGGGTATATTGAATTACGCGACCGGTTAAAGGATATTATTATTTCAGGAGGAGAGAACATTTCAACGATCGAAGTTGAGCAGGCAATTGTAAAACATCCGGCTGTGTTAGAGTGTGCCGTAATTGGATTCCCGGATGAGAAATGGGGTGAAAGGCCAAAAGCATTTGTTTCTTTGAAGAAAGACGCCAGGGTTACTGAATCAGAAATCATCACTTTTTGTAAAACCCGGATAGCCCGCTTTAAGTGCCCTGATTCTGTTGCGTTTGGTGATATTCCAAAAACCTCTACCGGCAAAGTGCAAAAATATCTCCTGCGCAAGAGAGAGTGAGGGGAATGAAAGCATTAATATTTACTAAAATATGCCACTCAGACTTTTCGGAGTGGGCTTATCTTTTATCATTTATTTTTTATCAACCAGCACCTTCCCTGTCATCTCCTCAGGTATTTCCACTCCCATGAGAGCTAAAAGAGTAGGAGCTACATCAGCAAGGATTCCGTTTTTGATCATTGTATGATCTTCAGATATCAGAATGCATGGAACAGGGTTCAATGAATGAGCTGTATTGGGTGAACCATCAGGATTAACAGCATAGTCGGCATTGCCATGATCAGCAATGATCAAAACATTATAACCATTTTCTTTTGCAGCAGCCACAATTTCTTCAACACACAGGTCTATTACCTCCACAGCTTTCATGATGGAATCATAAACTCCTGTATGACCAACCATATCACCATTGGCGAAATTAAGGCAAATAAAATCGAATTTTTGTTTATGGATCTCTGTTATTATCGCATCTTTTACCAGGAATGCGCTCATCTCAGGTTGAAGATCATACGTGGCAACTTTAGGTGAAGGGATCATAATCCTTTCTTCATGATCAAAAGTCTCTTCCCTTCCTCCTGAGAAAAAGAAGGTAACATGTGCATATTTTTCAGTTTCTGCTATTCGCAGTTGCTTTTTTCCATTTTTTGCCAATACTTCTCCCAAAGTGTTCTGCACATTATCTTTCTTATAAATTATATTGATCCCCTGGAATGAATCATCATAACTGGTCATGGTATAGTATTGCAGATCAAGGGTTTGCATATTATATTCCGGGAAATCCTGCTGCGTCAGAGCAAGTGTGATTTGCCTGAGGCGGTCGGTGCGGAAATTAAAGCATATCACAACATCTCCCTCTTGAATTTTTGTTAATGGTTGATCGTTTTCATTAACAATAACTATCGGTTTAATAAACTCATCTGTTGCACCTTCATCATAAGATTCCTGCATAGCTTGCAACAGGTCTTTTGATTTTTTTCCTGTTCCATGCACCATCAGGTCATAACCCTCTTTAACCCTTTCCCAGCGTTTATCCCTGTCCATTGTATAATACCTTCCAACAAGTGTGGCGATTTTCCCATTTGAAGTTTTCAGGTGATCTTCGAGTTCTTTAATATAACCGATTCCGCTCCTGGGATCTGTATCTCTTCCATCAGTTATTGCATGGATATAAACATGTTCCAGTCCATAATCTTTTGTGATATCGCAAAGTTTGTATAAATGTTTGTTTAAAGAATGCACACCACCATCAGATACCAGACCAATAAAATGAACACTTTTGTTGTGTTCTTTTGCATATGTGAAAGCATCTATCAACTGTTGATTCTTCCGGATACTATTTTCTTTGACAGCATTGTTTATTCTTACCAGCTCCTGGAATATTATCCGTCCTGCACCAATATTAAGATGCCCAACCTCTGAGTTTCCCATCTGTCCATCAGGTAAACCAACATTTTCTCCGCAGGCCAGCAACTGGCTATAGGGATATTTTTCAGCCAGCCTGTCCAGATTGGGTGTATTACCTGTCGAAATAACATCACTTTTTGAGCCATCACCAATACCCCAGCCGTCAAGAATGATCAAAATGACTTTTTTTGCTTCTTTATTCATCTAGTAATTTTTTTTGTAAAAGTATTTAAAAAATAATATCCTCAGGGCAAACGCATCTAAATTAACAATAGATTTGTGATAACTTTTTTAGCTACCCCCTTGTATTGCCAAATGGCATTACCTTGAGGAGAAGTGGCCAGGGGATGAGGTGCTTTGAGGAGAAGGCATTCTCGTTGAGCATGCTAGGCGTAAAAATGCATGTCGATGATATAGTCGTATATTTTATCCGGTAACAGGAACGAAACATTCTTCCCCTTTTTGATCGATTGCCTGATGAAGCTGGCAGAGATATCCATCATAGGGGCTTTTGTGAATTGTATCGCAGGATGATCGCGATATGGATGTTCACCTGTTTCAGGCCTTGGATAAATATACAATTTGAAAAATCGCAAAATCTCTTCGTAATTTTTCCATTTATGAAAAGTTGGTAAAATATCGGACCCCGCAATGACGATAAATTGTTTTTGTGGGTATTTATCCTGAAGGTAAGCCAGTGTATGGACTGTATAAGATGGGCGGGGCATGTTGAACTCAATCCTGGAAGCTTTCAGGCGGTAATTATTTTCAATAGCCAAATTGACCATATAATACCTATGATTGCCGGCCAGCAGGCTTTTTTTATCCTTGAGCGGATTTTCAGGTGAAATGATAAACCAGACCTCTTCCAGGTCGGTAAATTCAAGCATGTAATTTGCTACCACCAAATGACCTATGTGTATTGGATTAAAAGATCCAAAAAATAAGCCGGTTTTATGCCTGATCAATTTAGCCATAGATATTTGATGTTCTCAATTCGTTAGATTTGATTTTTTTCTAAAAAGGAGGAAATATTTAATTCAACCTCTGCAATAGCCTCCTCCAGGTTGTTATTCACCACAACAGTGTCGAATTTTTCGGCAAAAGCAACCTCTTGTTTTGCTTTTTTCAGGCGAATCAGCAGGTTTTCTTCCGTTTCAGTCGACCTCTTCCTGAGTCTTTCCTCTAACACTTCTACCGATGGAGGCATGATAAAGATTGCAAGGGCAAGGTCGTTATAGAATTTTTTTATGTTCAGCCCCCCAATCACATCTACATCAAAAATAACATGGTTTCCTGATTCCCAGATCCGTTGTACTTCTGATTTCAGCGTTCCATAGAAATGATCTTTGTAAACCTCTTCCCACTCTATAAATGCATTTTCCGCTGTTTTTTGTTTAAATGTTTGGACTGACATAAAGTAATAGTCTTTACCATCCACTTCTCCCGGGCGCCTGGCTCTGCTGCTTGCCGAGATTGAAAATTTCAGGTTAAGGCCAGCCTTAAGAATATGTTTTACAATTGTTGT
>JAGLWB010000069.1 GCA_023133655.1 Bacteroidales bacterium | reverse complement strand
ATACCTCCACTGGCACCCCATGGACTCTTAACAACAAAAAGAAGTATATTTAAAAGTCCAAGGACAATTCCTCCAACCCAAACCGGCCAATGCTTCGAAAAAAAAGTATTAAACAGTCCACCTAGTATGCTTCTGTTTTTTTCTGATTCTAACATTTTTCAGATCTCCTACTTCTTTTTAATAATATAACGAGAAACGCCTCCGGGTAATTCCGATATTTCCAAAAGAGTGTTCCCTGTCTTATCACACCATCTTGGCAAATCAGACTTCGTACCAGGATCTGTTCCTATCATTTCCAATACTTGCCCTGATTGAAGACCTTTCATTGCCTTCGCTACTTTCAACATGGGCATTGGGCATGAAAGCCCCTTACAGTCAACTGTTTGATCAATTTTTTCTTCCATAATTTGAATGTTTTAATTTATTAAATTTTACTGTTACAAAATTAACAATAAGAAATAGGCACCATAAAAAACAGGAATGATGTTCATCGTATACTTGTATTAAACGAGTCATAAAAAAAAATGTAATTATTGATTAGTTTTATGATATAAATCATATATTTGTGCGATTTATATCACTTTTAACAAGAAAAGAATTGCCAAAAAATATTTTAAGATCAAGTTGTACAGTGATTAACAGGCACTGTAATTGTTTCGAAACACTTACCGAAGCCCAGAAAACCCTGGTAGAAATGAACCAGGTGGAAGTGGAATACAAGAAAGGTGAGACCATTGCCAAACAAGGATCATTTGCTACGAACATTATTTTTGTTTGTAATGGTTTGATAAAAGTCTTTCTGGAAGATCAAAATGACACATTGATCTTAAAGATCATACCTGCTGAAAACCTGGTTGGCCTGACTACCCTTTCAGACGGGAACAATACATTTCCGTATACAGCCCAGGCTTATCAGGATTCTGTTGTCCGACTGATTGATATTAAAGTTTTTAGGAAATTAATCAGGGAAAACGGGGCGTTTGCAACAGAAATTATCAATATTCTTGGCCAAAATTCCATACAGATAAATGGCCGGTTTTTTTGCCTCACCCATAAACAATCCTATGGCCGTATGGCCGATATAATTCTTTGCCTTGCTCAACGAATTTTTAAAGAAAATGAATTCGATCTTTTATTAACCAGAAAAGAAATCGGTGAACTGGCAGGAATGTCTACGGAGAGTGTAATCAGGATTTTAAAAAGGTTCCAGGAGGAGAAGTTCATTACAATTGATGGAAAATCCTTTGTGATAAATGACCCTGAAGCACTTCAAAAAATCAGTGAATTAGGATAAAGGATATTCAACCTTTTTCTTTCTACTTTTACCATTTTTCTTTTTCTTAAATTATTATTAAACATGGAAAGCATATTAAACAACTTAAAACCAGAAATAGTATGGAGCTATTTCGAAGAGATTTGTCAAATCCCCAGGCCCTCAAAAAAAGAAGAAAAGATCAGGAAACACCTGATAGCGTTTGGGAAACAAAACAACCTGGAAACAAAAACAGATGAAGTAGGAAACATCATCATCAAAAAAAATGCTACGGCGGGGATGGAAAACAGGAAAATTATTGTGCTTCAGAGCCATATGGATATGGTTTGTGAGAAAAACAGTGATGTGAAGCACGACTTTGATAATGATCCTATCCAGCCTGTTGTCGACGGGGATTGGGTAACCGCAAAAGGGACAACCCTTGGAGCGGATGATGGTATCGGTATCGCAGCACAGTTAGCCATTTTATCTTCGACAGATATTATTCACGGCCCCATTGAATGTTTATTCACTGTAGATGAGGAAACAGGATTAACAGGTGCTTTTGCTTTACAACCTGGATTTTTGGAAGGCCGTGTTCTGGTTAACCTGGATTCGGAAGACGAAGGTGAATTATTTATTGGATGTGCCGGTGGAATTGATACAGTGGCTACCTTTAAATATAAGCCTGTTAAAACGCCTAATAATACGATTTCTTACAAAATCTCAATATCCGGGCTAAAAGGAGGCCATTCGGGCGACGATATAAATAAGGGGTTTGGAAACTCTGTAAAAATTCTTACGCGGTTTTTATGGAATGCATCTAATGATCTTAAAATTCACGTTGCTCATTTCGACGGAGGCAACCTGAGAAATGCTATTGCACGTGAAGCCGCGGCAATTATCACAATTAAACCAAAACGCAAAGAGAGGATGCTGTCATATGTTGAATCATTTTCAAATGCAGTGAAAGAAGAATTATCTATGACGGAGCCTGACCTTTCTATTCAAATTGAAGAGATAAGTGTACCGAAAACCATATTAAACAAAAAAGTTCAAAACAGGTTATTAAATTCACTTTATGCCTGTCCGCACGGTGTTATTACTATGAGTCAGAAAATGCCGGGTATGGTTGAAACCTCGACGAATCTGGCATCAGTTAAGTTTCGTGGCAAAAACACAATCGAGGTTACAACAAGTCAGCGAAGCGATAGTGGTACAGCCAAACTGGACATTGCCCATATGGTTGAAAACGTTTTCCGGCTGGCCGGAGCAAAAGTTACACATTCGGATGGATACCCCGGATGGACACCAAATCCTGATTCCAACATATTAAAGATCACTGAAAAAGCATACAAGGATCTTTTCCGGACTGATCCGGTTGTACGATCGATCCATGCCGGTTTAGAATGTGGTCTTTTTCTTGAAAAGTATCCGGATATGGACATGATATCATTTGGCCCGACATTGAGAAGAGTTCACTCCCCTGATGAACGTATCAATATTGAAACAGTACGGAAATTTTGGGAACTACTATTGGAAGTACTCAAAAATTCAGGAATCAAGTAAATCCTTAATTTATAAACCCACTCCAAATCCCATCCTTATTACCGGATTACTATACGGAGAATAAATACTTTCATTAAGGTTCCAGAGTACAACAATGCTAATAAAAGAATTATCACTGACCATCTGGCGGTAACCTCCCCCGAGGAGGAAGCCATGCACATTAACACGTTCTGTTTCGATATGGCTGACAGGGGCTTCGAAATTAAGTATTTCATATTCAGCCTGGCCAAAAAGGTTTTGAATAAAATAATACCGGGCGAACCCTCTTACTCCAAAAATATTTGTTGAATAGCTATAGGTTTGATATTTTTCGCTATAATACTGATAGGTTAACCCAAGGCCCACAGCAAAGTTCGTTGATACATTTAACCCGACAAGAGGCGAGACATCGATGAGGGTTATATTACCAAACTGAAGTCCAAAGTATCCTCCAAAAAAAAGGCGATCCTTTAGAGGGGGCTTTTCTTCCAGAGGGTGTCTGTTTTCCTGACCTGAGACGGTTGAAAGGCTCAGGAATAATATGACAATTCCAACGGTTCTTATGATAAACTTTTTAATAAACAGTTCGGACATTATAATACTTAATAAGAAGTGCATAATACGAAAAACGTAATAAGTGATACGTTATAGCTGCAAAAGTAAGTGAAAATTCCAAATTACGAATCTCAACCTTTTCTTTCTCAAACAAATAATTTCAAGGCATAGATCATTAAATAGTAATAAAATAAATTCGCTTATTGCACCATACATTATATATATATGGGAGCACTGATCGGATAATCCTCAACATGCAATGCAACAAATATCAATCCAACTATCTGAAAATGAACGTGTCTGTTTTACTACCAAAAAATAATACATTTTTATCAAAAAAAAGATTTGTTTTTCAGAAATATATGTTGTTATCTTTGCACCCGTTTTTAAGCAAACGTTCTTTTATATTTTTTAGACGATTCTTGGATTACATTAGAAAATATCATACCTTTGTAATCCTTTTTCCTGTAGAAAAAAATAATCTTTTTCAATAAAAAGTTTGCAGGTTAGAAAAATGGTTTTATCTTTGCAGCCCTTTTGAGAGGAGAATGATAAAAAGAGGAGAAAAGAGGGAAAAAAGAGAGTATAAAGTTCTTTGAAAAAATTGAAGTGAAGCTCAAGGTAGCGAATGTCCCTATTCCAAAATTTTTGGAAGAGTGAGAAGTAAACTCATGAAATTTAAGATTAAATAATTACTATGAAGAGTTTGATCCTGGCTCAG
>JAGLWB010000068.1 GCA_023133655.1 Bacteroidales bacterium | reverse complement strand
GACTGGAAAAATACCTGGGACTAAGTAGGGGAGCTGTTTCTCCTTTTGGACTTGTAAATGATAATGAGAACCATGTGCATGTGTTTATTGATGAAGGCCTGAAAACAGCTGATATGGTCACTTTTCACCCAAATACCAACAATGCTACCCTGAAGATATCCTTTAACGATTTCTTAAAATTCATGGACCATTCAGGCAATTCTTATGAGTTTGTTGAAATCTGAAATTTTTATCTGTTTCCTGTTTTTTGCATTGGGACATACCCTGAAAATGTTAATCAATAATTCGTATTTTTCGAGCACCAAAGGTGCGTAAATCATTAGCCCTGTGCGCAGCTCGGGGTTTATGAAATGCCATAATCAAATAAGCCCCATCGGGGTGAAATCATCTTTTGTTGGGTGTATCAAAAAAACCTCCATTGTGGCATATCTGAAATTATTGATTACGCACCTGTGGTGCTTATGTTATTTTGCATTACTTAGCCCCCGGGCTGATGAGACTGTGTGAAAACGATCCTCCCAGCGTAGCTTATTCGGGCAGGTATCTAAAAAAAATTCAATAATTTCTTTATTCATAAATCCAGTATCGCAGATAGCTATCGGTTTATAATCAGATCCCAGATCAAGTCTGGGATGACGCGTCAACGTGGGAAAGTGGGGAGATGGATGAGGTTTTTGCTTTGCAAAAACCTCATCCATCTCCTAAATACAAATATAAGCAGCGTCATCCTGGACTTGATCCAGGATCTCCATGAATTTCACACGCAACCCTTCACAAAATTTAAATATTCAATTCTCAGAGGGTAGACTTTTTGTTTTCACACACCCTCTGATGCCAGGGGCTGTTGAGTACCGCCCACCTGAGGCGGACTAATATTTTAAACAAATATACCATAAAGATATTGGGAGACACCTAAAATTGTAAAAACAAAATCCATAAATCGCTATTATACTGTTTATTAAGAGGACTTATGTAAGCAGTAACTTACAATGTACATTTTTTGGCAAATAAGGATGTACAAAAAACAGCAAATAAGAATGTCTGTTTTTCCAATTTCAAAGATATAAAAAATTCAAAGAACGTTAGTTTAAAAAATCAGTTTGTTTTTTCCTCAAAGATGGTTTTCCGGTTTTTCAACCTGTAACTTTTACCAGAGAGTTTGACAACTTCACAATGGTATAATATCCTGTCCAGCAAAGCAGTCGCGATAACTTCATCGTCAAGCAGCTTTACCCACTCCTGTGGGCTTTTATTTGTGGTAACAATTAATGAAGCTTTTTCATGAAGATGATTAACAAAATTAAATAATCCGACTGCCTGCTGTTTGTTTAGTGCAAACATCATAATATCATCGATAACCAACAGATGTGCCTTTAAAAGCCTTTTGTATTCAACCCCTGCAGATCTTATGATATCTTTCATTTTCAGAAGCTCGATAACTTGCTCCATCGTCCTAAAGTATGCTTTGTAGCCTTTCTTAAGTGCATCAAAGCATAAGCCGGCAGCAATGAATGTTTTGCTTGTTCCGGAAGGTCCCATCAACACGAGGTTAAAATTTTGTTCCAGCCAGATGCATTCCCTTAGCTGATTAAACTGCTGTTTGCCCAGTCCATTTTCAAAGAAGTGATCATATTGATCCAGGTCATGTACTAAGGGCAGTCTGGCAACCTTAACACGTCTTTCAAGGTCGCGCTTGCCCCTGTGGTCAATTTCCGATTTAAGCAGCTTAAAAGAGAAGTCAACATAGCTGATCTTATCTTCTGCTGCCTGGTGCACCAGTTCATCCCAGTTCTCCTTTATACCGCCCAGGTTAAGCCTGCCGGCATACTCCAAAACAATTTGTGATTTTGATTGCATAGTTTTAGTTCATTAAGTTTTTATAATCTGATATATTGCTTTTCTCAGGAATGATTTTAAAAGCTGATTTGTTCAGCGTATTGATCACAATAGGTTCTGCAGGGTTATCACCCCTGGTACTGTTTTCAGCCTCTAATTTCTTAACTATGTGTTGCATATCTGTAGCTTTCATAACCTGGTTCTGCATGCAGAAGTTGATGGCTACATCCATTATCTCTATTCCCATTTTCTCAATCATTTTTCTGATCATCAGCAATTGATCACGGATATAACGGGGATTATCCTTACGCATCATCTCAAGGTAATCCATGGCCTGTTGCTGATTTGTAAATAGGCTGGATACCGCCCGGATCAGCTCATCGATCTTTGAGGAATAATCCCTTTTGAAGTTGCTTTTGCCAACAAGCTTTCCTTTCCCGTAGTGAGGCTTATAGCTGACTATTTCATTGTCAGCCATGTCATAAATAGTAATGGCCTCTTCGGTTAGTTTCACCTTTACCTTTGTGCCATCTTCCCGGTATGTCCCCAGTGGAAGCTGATAGAAATTACCTTTACAGGCAATGGTATTGTCTTTTCTTACTGTATAGGTATTTAATGGTTTCTCAGGAACAAAGATTTCATTTAAGGGTTCCAGGTATTGTTTTTCTATCAACCACTCCTGATGGGGTATCTTCTTTGTGGCAGCGTGCACCTTTGCGTTGGCTGTCCGCTCGAGCCAGGCAACTGACTGCCCGTTAAGTATATCAATATCAATAAATATTCTTCCACGAAGAAAATTGTATTTGCTGTAGCGAATCACATTTTCTATCTTTCCCTTGCTCTGCGGATCAACCTTGCGACAAAAGTGTAATTTAAATCCCCTGTAGGCAACATACTGCCTGAAGGTTTCTGTCAGTATCAGATTGCCTTTGTTTTCATCAACCAACATTAGTTTATCCTGGTCATAAACCAATTCCCCGGGCATACCACCAAAGTATTCAAAAGCGGCTTCATGGGCTTGTACAACAGATATGGTATCAAAAGGTTTTCCCCTGAAGACTAAATGTTTTTGCCGTGATCTTGAGAGTACCATGGAGAAGAAATAAACCTTTTTCCGCTTACCGTCTTCTGTTCTCATATTATACTCTCCAAAATCAACCTGAGCCTGATGACCGTATGGTAATTGTTCAACCTGTGCAAAGCTCCGGCAATTGAATGGTTTTGGAATGCCGTGTTTGTTTCTGAGGAACAGAACAAAATTAAAGACTGTTTTTTCGTTCACATCAAAAAAGCCAGCATGATGCTCCTTAAGCCAGTCGTGCACCTGTGCCGCTGAGGCATCAGGAAAGTCTTCCAGCCGGGCTTTTACAAAGTTCTCATAGCTGTCCAGTTTCTTATTGCGAACAGACTGTCTGTCTTTAAACTCCAGAAATTCTTCTTCACTCATATTTAGATATTTTTTAACGCTTCTCCTGTCCAGGACTAAGTGCCTGGCAATATAAGCAGGTTTAAAGCCCTCTCTTGTTAACCGCTGTATTTCATGATACATGATCAAATTATGCATTAATCGATTCATAATAGTTTAGGTTATTGGTTATAAATATGGAGTGCCAATAACCTAAACTATTTTCATTTCAGATCAGGAAAAAGCCCATGGGCTTTTTCCTGATCTGAAGCAATCTTTTTTAAAGGGAAAAACAGTTAAGGATTTTTAAATGTACATTCCTATTTGCTGAAAAGTGTACATTCCTACTTGCTGAAAAGTGTACATTCTTATTTGCGAAAAAGTGTACATTGTTATTTACCGATTACAAAGTTTGGAACAACAAACATCAATGTACTGGTTCTTGCTGTTGTTTACCAGG
>JAGLWB010000067.1 GCA_023133655.1 Bacteroidales bacterium | reverse complement strand
TGGCAATAAAATGTCAAAGCGTCTCGGCAATACTGTCAACCCAATTGAAACTGTTGAAAAATACGGGCCTGATGCATTGCGTTGGTATATGATCACCAATGCTCAACCATGGGATAACCTGAAATTTGATATAGCCGGTGTTGTGGAGGTACAAAGAAAATTTTTGGGTACATTATTTAATACATATTCATTCTTTGCCCTTTATGCCAATATTGACGGATTTAATTTTTCTGAGGAAGAAATACCCGTTCAGGAACGACCGGAAATCGACAGATGGATCATATCTGAGCTAAACACACTAATTAAGGATGTTGATGTCTGTTTTAATGATTATGAACCAACTAAAGCAGGAAGAGCTATACAGAAATTTGTTATTGATTACTTAAGTAACTGGTATGTAAGGCTGAGTAGAAGACGGTTTTGGAAAGGTGATCTCTCCGATGATAAAATCTCTGCATATCAAACACTTTATGCATGCCTGGTCACTGTAGCCAAATTGGCTTCTCCTATTGCTCCTTTCTTCATGGAAAACCTGTTCCTCGACCTTAATAACGTCACCGGAAGAGAGAAGGCTGAATCCATTCATCTTACTAATTTCCCGGTTGTAAATACCGACAACATCAACAAAATTCTTGAAGAAAGAATGGAACTTGCTCAGACTCTTACTTCTATGGTCCTGTCGCTACGAAAAAAGACCAACCTAAGGGTTCGTCAACCTTTAAATAAAATAATGATCCCTGTTACGACTGATCATTTCCAAAAACAGCTGGATTCAGTAAAAAGTCTACTCATGTCGGAGGTTAATGTTAAAAAAATCGATTTCCTTTCCGACACATCTGATATCCTCATCAAAAAAATAAAACCCAATTTTAAATCATTAGGGCCAAGGTATGGCAAACTGATGAAGCAAATTGCAACTGCTCTTGCACAATTTGATCAGAAAGAAATCGTTATGCTGGAAAAAGAAGGCAAGTATCTACTGGATATTGACGGCTCTGAAGTTGAATTACGTGCTGAAGATGTTGAAATCATGACCGAAGATATTCCAGGTTGGGCAGTGTCTAACCTCGGGAATCTGACAGTTGCGTTGGATATAACAGTTACACCTCAACTTAAAGAAGAAGGCCTTGCCAGGGAGCTTGTCAACAGAATCCAAAACCTTAGAAAAGATAAAAACTTTGAAGTAACTGACAAGATATTACTGAAGGTTGAAAAAAACAACGAAATTGACGCAGCTATTAATAATAATTATTCATATATTTGTTCAGAAACACTGGCCGAATCATTAGACCTTTGTAGCAATATCGAATCTGATAATAAACAGCTTGTAAAATTAACAGACGACATCCAAACATTTGTTTCTGTTGAGAAAGTCAGTTGATATCAATAATTCGATGGTTGATAATTTTAAAAACCTGAGAACTATGAAAAAAGAAGATGTAACAAAAACCAGATACTCCGACGAAGAACTGGAAGAGTTCAGGGTAATAATTATGGAGAAACTGAAAAAAGCCCGTAATGACCTGAAAATGCTTACTGAAGCATATACCAACAGTGATGAACATGGAACCTATGACACTTCCCCTACGTTTAAGGTTCTCGAAGAGGGCTATAGTGTCCTTTCTAAAGAAGAAAACAGCCGGCTTGCATCACGGCAACAAAAATTTATTAATTCACTTGAGAATGCACTTATCCGGATTGAGAATAAAACATATGGTATTTGCAGGGCTACAGGTAAGCTGATTTCCAAAGAACGCCTCAGAAGTGTTCCCCATGCTACCCTCAGCATTGATGCCAAGCTGAATCAGAATATAATCAGGCCTTAATCCGCATTTATGCAGTTTAACGTTATCTATTTTTTATCTTGAAAAAACCATTGTTCATTATTACGCTGGTACTACTGCTGGACCAGTCATTAAAATTTTGGATCAAAACCCATATGTATATTGGTCAGGAGTTACACATTTGGGGAAACTGGTTCATCATTCACTTTACTGAGAATAATGGCATGGCCTTCGGAATGGAACTTGTCGGTCCTTCAGGTAAATTATTCCTGAGCATTTTTCGAATTGTAGCCATAATCCTGATTGGAATATATCTTTACAAATTAAGCTCCAAAAAGGCACATCCGGGGCTTATCATTAGCATCTCCCTGATCTTTGCAGGAGCTTTGGGAAATATTGTCGATAGTGCATTGTACGGTATGTTTTTCAGTGAAAGCAATTATTTCCATACTGCCACTTTTTTGTCTCCCGCCGGAGGATACAGTAGCTTCCTTCATGGAAAAGTTGTTGATATGCTATATTTCCCAATCATCAATGGACATTACCCTGAATGGATGCCATTTTGGGGAGGAGAGGACTTTATTTTTTTCCGTCCTGTCTTTAATATTGCCGATTCAGTTATTACTATTGGGGTTTTTATGCTTATCCTGTTCCAAAAACGTTTTTTTAAGCCCAAAACACAAGAAGTAAGAGATGTGGCTGACATGGAGGCGTAAAAATGTTTACCAATCATATGTAAAAAATAATATTGTTATTACCTTTGCGCAAACTTTTAATATCCTAACCAGATTAAGCTGGAAGTTTCAATAAACAAGCACCAACTGACAAATAAAACACAACACTCTTTATGTCTGATTTAAGCAAAGGAAAAGTATCCCAGATCATTGGTCCGGTTGTTGACGTAACTTTTGATGAAGATAGCAAGCTGCCGAATATTCACGATGCCCTTGAAGTTAAGAACATTGACGGGCATACCATCGTACTTGAATGCCAACAAGATATCGGCGAGCACACAATACGGACCATAGCCATGGATTCAACAGATGGCATGCAACGTGGAATGGAAGTTATTTCTATGGGTAAGCCCATTTCCATGCCCGTTGGAGAAGATGTTAAAGGTCGCCTGTTTAATGTTATTGGTAACAGCATCGACGGGCTAGGTCCCGTCTCTAAAGAACACTCCTACAGCATACATAGAGATCCCCCTCCATTTGAGAACCTGACTACAAAGCAGGAGGTATTATTGACTGGTATTAAAGTCATTGACCTCATTGAACCTTATTCCAAGGGTGGTAAGATCGGTTTATTTGGCGGCGCTGGTGTTGGGAAAACGGTCATCATAATGGAGATGATTAACAACGTTGCCAAGAAGTATGCCGGATTGTCGGTTTTTGGTGGAGTTGGAGAACGTACCAGGGAAGGAAATGACCTCCTGCGTGAAATGATTGAGTCGGGGGTTATCAAATATGGCGACAAATTTATGGAAGACATGGAAAAAGGAGGTTGGGATCTTTCAAAGGTCGACAAAAACGAGCTAAAAAATTCTCAAGCTACCCTTGTCTTCGGTCAAATGAACGAGCCTCCCGGAGCTAGGGCGCGTGTTGCTCTTTCCGGGCTAACCATTGCTGAATATTTCAGGGATGGAGGAGAGCAGTCCAGCGGAAATGATATTCTTTTCTTTATTGATAATATTTTCCGCTTTACACAGGCAGGATCGGAAGTATCGGCATTACTCGGGCGTATGCCTTCAGCTGTAGGATATCAACCAACCCTGGCCACAGAAATGGGTATAATGCAGGAACGGATCACCTCTACCAAACGTGGTTCAATCACTTCTGTGCAGGCTGTATATGTCCCGGCTGATGACCTTACTGACCCGGCCCCGGCAACAACCTTCGCACACCTTGATGCAACAACCGTTTTAAGCCGTAAAATTGCCGAACTGGGAATTTATCCGGCTGTTGACCCGCTTGACTCTACTTCCAGAATTCTCTCATCTGACGTGGTAGGTGAAGAGCATTACAACATGGCACAGCGCATAAAAGAGCTGCTTCAACGATATCGTGAACTCCAGGATATCATTGCCATCCTTGGCATGGATGAACTTTCAGAAGAAGATAAACTTGTTGTTCACCGGGCAAGAAGAGTACAGCGGTTCCTGTCACAGCCATTTCATGTTGCTGAACAATTTACAGGAAGACCAGGCGTATTTGTTGAAATAGAAGATACTATAAAAGGATTTAGAATGATCCTTGATGGAGAGGTTGACGAATACCCTGAAGCTGCCTTTAACCTTGTTGGAACCATTGAGGAAGCCATCGAAAAAGGCAAGAAAATACTAGCAGAAAGCCATGTTTAATTGATAATCCTGTTATTCTCAAAAAGATGAACATCGAGATCGTTACACCGGAAAAAACAATATTCACCGGCGAGGTGGTTCTCGTTCAATTGCCCGGGATTGACGGATTGTTTGAAATTCTTAATAAGCATGCCCCTCTTATCGCTGTATTAGGGAAAGGCAAAATCAAAATTGAGGATAAAGACAAAAACATCCTATTCTTCAACATTAACGGAGGAGTTGTTGAGGTACTGAAAAATAATGTGTTGGTGTTGGCTGAGTAGACAGATGTCGTTATTCGGATCCGCCAGAGGCGGATCCTTTCGCTTTTCGTTTCTCGCTTTTCTCTTCTCGCTTCTCATTCATGTCACCCCCACAGGGTTTATTATCATTTTTCCGATGCCTTTTGCTACCGACATCTGGCTCCTCCCAAAAATAAATTCGCATATCGTTATTCGTTCCGCCTCAGGCGGATCGTATATCTTACAACATATCAGATCCGCCTGAGGCGGACCAGATATTATGTATCTGATATCATTGCACCACACAAACCCGTATCCCTTCCGAATGAGAAGTAAACTCAGGGGCATACATGCACTGAATGGTTGTTATACCGTTCGAGAAATCACCGGCCTGTGAGGCAACCAGCGGATATTCAAAAACATACGTTCCTTTTGCAAGGTAACCAATAAAAAAGTTGGTGGAAGCATCACGTGTGCTCTCATAATACCCCAACCCACCCTGATACCTGTATCCGGATAAAACATTTATGGGTTCAAATGCCGAGGCACGCATATCCTTCATGTGGACATATTCCATATCCCTGTCAACCCGGAGCTCTATTCTAACAATAACCTTATTCCCTATCTCAAGTTTTGTCGTTTCATCAATCAGATCGAGAACAGGGCCGGAAGGTGTGTTTCTCTCGATAAATAATTTTTTATTAAGCTTTAACGGCGTTTCATGAACCGTGATCTTGTCCAATTGCTCAAAATATTGCCAGTACAATGCACCCCATGCAATACCCTCATCTTCTTTTGAAACAGTTACCTTGCCCATATCAGGGGTGATTTCACCTCCTGACCATGAAGTTTTAAAATATCCTGTTCCTGCTTCCACCTTTAAATCGTCTATTGCCTTTGGGTCGATCAACCGGCCACCCAATTCAACGATGACCAGTTTGTCACTGGCCAGCAAATCTGTACCGCGTAACAACAAAGCATACACGGCTTCAACAGTTGCCTTGGTCGTTTTCCAATTCTGAGTCTGTTTTTGCTTCAACAGCCAGATCTTCATCTCTTCCACCGAATTATTATCTTCTGCTATTTCATCGAAAGCTTCAATTAACAATGCCTGCGTTTCAATAGGTGCCTGATACCAGAAATATCCGGGGTCGCCGCGCCAGTACATGCCCATCTCCTCCGAATGCAAAGCCCGCTCTTTCATCGATTTGATGATATCACCGGATGTGCGATCATTTCCGTAGCGATACAAAGCCAGAGCGATCATCCCCTGCATATAAATACTTTGCTCTGTCCAGTATGTCTCAGCCTGGCCCAAATAATAATCAAAAGCCTCCTCGTTCTTTTTAGAAACATTTATTTTAAAATTAAATGTGTTGTAAAAGCTTCTTGCATACAGGTAATGTATTTGTGTATGCCCGATGTGCTTCTCATCCATCTTATCACCATGATACTGCTTCACTCTTTCATAATCTTCTCTGATCCTGTCATCAAGATACAGAACAGCTTTTCTTAACATCTTCCAGGTCCTGTCATCTTCAACAGCATCTTTGATCATCAAATGGTTCAATTTTCCAAAGCCGGCAACGATATGCCGGGTAATATACCTGCTGTCGGGCATCCCCTTAAACCAGGGCCATCCCCCATTGGGCGACTGCAGGTTTTGTAATTGAAGCAAGGCTGAACTCAGCTCATACGACATGTTATTAAGGTCAAACAATAAGGCAACACGTTGCTTACGTTCGGTCTCATTCTTTGCATCAAGCACCCAGGGTGTCTCTTCCAGCATCAGTGATTTCAGCTCCTGGTTTTTCTCCAGATTGGATAAAAGGGCATCTGGGGTATATTCCCGCCAGCTGTCGAAAACTCTTTTTATTTTCGGACTTGAATTAACAATATGGCTGGCAATACTATTGGCATAATACCTGCTGAAGATCTGTTCCGAACATTCATACGGGTATTCCATCAGGTAAGGCAAAGCCTGAACAGCGTACCATGCCGGATTTGATGTAAATTCCAACGTCAGCTTATGATTTACCAGTGTTTTTGAAGCTTCCGAATCAATTAATTTTTTCAAATAAAAATGTTTTACCTCTCCTCCCTTTACAGGCATTGGCAATGATTCGGTAACCAGCATCCGGTTGGTTAAAACCGGAAGAGCCATCTCCTCCCCATCACTGAAATTGCCTGCACGTGCAGTTGCACGGTAGGTGATAGCCTGAAGGCCATGCATTGGAATGGCAATTTTCCACCTGACAACCCGGCTTTGGCCTTTTTCAATTTGGAATGATTTGTCGCCCGGATCCATAATAATACTCACCGGGGTCATGCTCACAGCATCGAAAAATTCAAGTGTGGCAACCCCTTGAAGCTCATTATCCGAAAGATTAACTACTTTAATGCTAAACAGCAATGTATCCCCTTCCCTAAAGAATCTTGGTGCATTGGGAACGACCATCAGCTCTTTTTGTGTAACCAGCTCCTTTTCTATCAGTGTATACTTCAGGTCTTTGGTGTGTGCCAGACCCATCATTTTCCAGCGGGTTAGCGATTCAGGGGCTTTAAATGAAATGACCACATCCCCTTCATCATTTGTTCTCAGGTCGGGAAAGAAAAAGGCTGTTTCACGGAAATCCCTTCGTACCTCCAAGCCCGATGAGGGCTGAGAGGTTATTCTTTCCTCCTTTTCGCCATCTAACGGAACGGCTTCTGGCTCAACTTCCATATTCTCCTGGAATACCATAACTTCATCGACATTACCCATCATCTCTCCCCCAGCTTTCACAGAAACACCGCGTAAAAAACGATCGCGGTAACCGTAAAAATTAAACCCGAACCAATTTAGCTGGTCATATTGCCTGAAATAAGGCGAGCCTGGCTCCTTCGTTTTTTTAATATACTGCAACCCACTATGGATTTTAAAGGCATCTTGTATATCCCAGGTACTACTACCGTAATAGGCATGTAATAAATTAAATGCCCATGAATGAGAAGCAAAAGCATCAAGGGATGCGTCGTACATAGAAGCCAGCATTTCAGCAGCTACTCTCTCCCCCGCCTTGTCCTTAATGGTGATTTGCCATTCCTCTTCCTGACCCGGCAACAGCTTATTTCTAAAGGAAGAAAAAGAAATATCCAATTCCTTATTTGTATATGGAACCTTGATCAGGTTATAATCGTGGTATGCGCGATTATGTTTAACAAATACAAAATTTACCTCAAAATTTCCCCTGAACCTCTCCTCAATAGGGATCTCTATCAGTTTTTGTTCATTATTTATCCCAATCCATTCTCTGTGGATCGTTTCTTTATCATGAACTACTTCATACAACATTCGAACATGTTTATCAGCTGTTCCGATGAGCATCGAGGCTTTCTCCCCCGGCTCCCCGTGGTCAATAATATCGGCAAACCAGCTAATAGCATGAACAGATGGCCTGGAATCTCCGGTCGAGAAAACAACAATGTACTTTTCCACCTCTACCTTTTCACCAAAAATGTCTGTTGTAGCAGCTTTTAACATATAATGGCCCGATTCCCAACCTGAGAGTTCTGAAAGATCAAGGATGGTGTCTTTTTCAGTGTTAAATGACCATTCAAACATGGTAGGACCTCTTTCCCAGTTCCCCGGGATATCTTCATCTTTATATACGTCAAAAGGGAACTCCTTATGGAAATCACCCTCAGTAATGATATACCTGTCAGGTCTTTTCCAGCTCCTTTTTCTAAATAATCGTTCAGGTTCAATTAATTTTTGAATAATCAAATTACCTGTGCAGGATACTTTTTCGCCGTTCAAATTTGTGGAGAACAGATTATAACCCTTCACTTTATCTTTATTTACCTGTTCCGGTATTTCAACATGAAGGATCAAAGAAATTTTGCTGACTGATACAGTTGTTGTCGTTGACTGCGTTTCACCATTAATATCCGTAACATCAGCATAGACTATGTAATCGAAAACAGGTTTATACCTTGAAGATACTTGTTCATCCGGCATAGCAATAAAAGTAATTGAGAACTTTCCTGCTTCGTCGGTAGTCATAACACCATTGGTGATCTCCATATCAGGCGAACTTGGGTACCAACCTCTCCACCAGTATCCATGAAAAGGATAACGTGCAGTGCGGACAACACGGTACTTAACCTCTGCCTGATCGAGGTTAGCACCTGCATAAGATTTTGCATGGCCGGTGACGGTTACTTCTTCGTTAAGTTTGTAGCTTCCTTTAACCGGCTCAAAAACAACTTCAAACCTGGGCCTCTTGTATTCTTCAACTAATATCTGAGTTGATCCCGACTCATTTTTTATCGTCATTCTGCCAGTTAATACCCCGGTTGGGATAACAAAAGAGCCATTAAATGAACCAAATTCATTGGTATTCAGTTCCAATGAGGAAATCTTTTGCCAGTTTACATCATTTAAAACTACATTGCTTTGATATTCCGTAATCAATTGACTGGTTTTACCATCTGTATCAACCACAATCCCTTTGAAATATACTGTTTGCCCGGGGCGGTAGATGGCACGATCAGTAAAAAAGAATGTTTTGGGTTTTGTTTTTGGTTTATACGCGCTATAATGCCTGATATAGAAATATTCATCAGTGATAAGTGTGTCATTACCATAACTGAATCTTATACTGAAAGATTTCCCACCTGTTTTGGAAGGGGGAGGCTGTACCTGGAAAAAACCATTTTTATCGGTTGAATAATTTTTCCACGGGACCGTTTCATAAGACCTGCTTTCATAATTGTAATTTCTGTAAAATGTTTCAACAAACACATCCTTCAGGGGGGTTCCCTGATCTCTATGCAAAACATAAAAGTCGTAATTGCCCTGATCAGCATCACGGTTAATAAAACTTATGTTAGAAACCCAAAAAGAAGAAAATGC
>JAGLWB010000066.1 GCA_023133655.1 Bacteroidales bacterium | reverse complement strand
ATTGGGGCATCAAGGTGTATGGTCAATTTTGTCTGATTAATTTCAGCCATTCCTGTTTCAGGTGAGAGATCAACTTCATGACCATTTATCAAAAGCTTTGTGATGGCTACACCATTATTTTCATCACGGGGATCAATTTTATAATCCCTTACAGCACTTTTTTGAAAATAATTTGGGAACAAGTTAAATACCAGGCTCTGCAAGGTATCCGGGCTATTGTTATAATAAGTAATCTTTTCTTCTCCTGTGAGAAATCCAGCCCGGGGGTCAAACTTGATTTTGACATCATAATCAGATCTGTTCTGCCAGTATTGCAACCCGGGCTTTCCATCCATCGACCGGGTTCCGTTGGCATAAGCATGTTGAAAATTTTTAGGTATGTAAAGTTGTGAGGTCTGCCCGGTTAGCAGAGAGATAAAAAAGAAACAAATCGCTGATGTGAGAATGATCTTGTTCTTCATGAAGAAAATATGTTTAATTCAGTCAGGTGAAACACCTGACTGGCACTTGATTCAGTCAGGTGAAACACCTGACTGGCACTTGATTCAGTCAGGTGAAACACCTGACTGGCACTTGATTCAGTCAGGTGAAACACCTGACTGGCACTTGAATTCAGCCGGGTGAAACACCTGACTGGCACTCGTGTTACGATGAGTTACCCGATCGACATATTCTCGTCCCATTTCATTTTAGGTGGGCGACTTCCACGGTTTACGCCATCGATAAAGCGATCAACGCATTTTCTTATATCAAAATGATAACCTCCTTCGAGAACGGCAAAAATGTGTTTAAAATTTCTTCTCAGTCTGAAACCACACTCATCATACGCTTTTAAACTATAATTCAGCTGTAAAATTCTGTCTTTCTGGTATCCGTCAAAGCCAACCGAAACACCAACTACATCTGCTTTAAACGCTTTGGCTTTCATAATCCCGGCATCCACAGCTTCAAGAAATTCCTTGTCGCCGCTACCTGCTGTCAACGGGAAGTTCAATGTAAATCCTGCCCCTGATCCAACTCCTTTTTCATCAGAAAAGCCTGAAAAGGGATAAGCATACAACTGGTGTATGGAGCAATAAAGGACTTTATCGGAATCATAAAAAATCGATTGCGTACCATCTCCATGGTGCCCGTCAATATCAAGAATGAAAACTTTCTTCCCTTCATTAACTAATTTTTGAGTAGCAATGGCGATATTATTAAAAAGGCAAAACCCGGCAGCACGAGCTCGTCCGGCATGATGTCCGGGAGGCCGGATAACAGCAAAATCATCCTGGTCAGCAGCCTGGACAGCCAGTCCGACTGCCAGCTTTGCTGCTTCGTAGCTGCCGGGGGTTAATTCAACCTCAGCCTCAATCCCGTATTTTCTACAAGCTTCTTTAATTGATTCAATATAATGGGGATCGTGCACTAATGAGATAAATGCTTCGCCATCATAAGCAGCTTCAGGAATATCATCAAAATCCTGAATCCGGTATGCTCCTTCAGCTTCAGAGTCGACGTTGTGCTCTAAAAACTTTTTATTAAATAGTATCTTCAATGTTTTTTCTTTGTGGTGCAAAAGTATAAAAATCCAATATATTTGCTATTGCTACCTTTGCATTTTATTTTTTTATGAAGGATCATCATTCAACACTAAAAGGGTATTTCTTTGCACTGATCTATGTGCTGGCTTTATCTAATGTTTACATCTTCAGTAAAGCAGCCTTAAAAGAGGTTCATATTGTACAATTTGGGGTATACTGGTTTGGTTTGGGATTGATATGGAACTTGATTTTTGCTACCAAAACGTGTAAAAAAGAGACCATAATAAATCTTACCAGGAGTAAGTTTTTCATTTTAGGCATTATTGGACTGCTTGAAATAGTTGCCACAACTTCATTTTTTACCGCCATTCATATTGTTGAAAATCCAGCTGTTGTTTCTTTTCTTGGGAATATCGGGCCTATGTTTGTTATTACCCTTGGGTTGATATTTCTAAAAGAACGGTTTAACTTCTTAGAACTAATTGGCATTGTATTTATCCTCACCGGAGCATTTGTTATCAGCTATACAGGAAGCTCAAACATTTCGGAGATATTCATTAAAGGAACAGAATATGCTATACTGGCATCTCTCATATTTTCAATCATAACAATTGTAGTTAAGAAGAATATTCTGACACTCCCTCCTGCCTTGCAATCATTAAACAGGGCGTTTTTCCTCTTTGTTTTCTCATTTATCATGTTTCTCATGCTCAAACAATCCCTATTCATCGCATGGAAGGCTTTTTATAACATTGCCATAGGCTCAGTTCTTGGCCCTTTTCTTACTGTAGTAGCCAATTACAATGCCATGAAGTATATTGGAGCAGGGCGGGTATCAATTTTCGGAAGCATAAAGAGCTTGTTTGTTGTTGCCGGGACTTTCATTTACTTTGGAATTTTACCATATAATTATCAGTTAGCAGGCGGTCTCTTAACCATTTTGGGTGTTATTCTTATTACCGGGGTGAAGTTCCTGAGAAACAAAAGGAAGGAATCTGATTGATTAAATCTAACCTGTTGATGAATAATAGGGTAAATATTATTTTGATGCGCTGGCCTCATTTTTAAAGGGGCAAAGCCCCGTAAGGTAATAGCACAGGGTGTAGTGAAACGGAACCCCTGTGCTAGAGTATAAATATTTGATACAAGCCCTGAAGGGGCGGCACTTTCAACAACCTTCACCTTTGACGAACTCACAGAGAAAACACCATATCCTCATTGCCATGAGAAATTAGTAATTTCTTGTTTCTTAATCCAGTTGGATGAAGGTGTTTTTATTTTTGAAATTAATCCGGCAATAGTAATAGTTCGAGGTAATGTACACAGTACATGAATGTGATCAGGATTAGCATAATTTTATTGTTGATTACCTGTCGGGCTTTCAGCCCTTATTTTACAATAACATCATATATCACAGGGCTTCGTTTTACTTCGCCCTGAGCTTTTACCTTGAATCCTTTCAGGATTCTAAAAATGTTAACTTAAGTGAATCCTTTCGGGATTCTACAAAATACATTTCTTTAGCTAGCACATCAAAATAATATTTTGCCGAATAATACTTCAATAGCCACGTTTTTTAAAGGCTGTGTGAAAACGATTCCCCCTGCGTAGTTTATTCGGGTAGGTCTCCTGAGAAAGAATTCATATATTCAATTCTCAGGGGGATGACTTTTGTTTTCACACAGCCTCTTCAGTCCGGGGGTGAGAGAGTATCCCCCCTCCCTAGCCTCGCTGTCTCGAACGGAGATAAATGTTATCAGATGAAAGATGAAACGATAGGCAGTGGGCAGTAACCCCAATTTATCTGTGCATAATAAGTTTACCACTTGCACAACCATTATGCGATTTAATTTTATAAATATATATACCCTTTTTCATTCTGATACCTTTTTCATTAGTACCTTCCCAAGAAAATTTATGTTTTCCTTCTTCTATATTTCCTTGATATATGGTTTTAACCCGATGACCTGATATATCATAAATACTGAAATCAATAAAAGGTGATTTTTTTAATTGTAACTCAAAATTTGTTTGATGGATGAAAGGATTGGGAAAAACTTTTACATTTAGTAATTCTAAATCAGATTCATCATATTCTTTTAATCCTACACTTTGTAACAGGGCAAACAAATAGTCAACAGTTATATCCAAAAATCCATGGTATTCCGAATAAGTTGAATCTGCCGCTCTGAATATTTCCCATGAATAAAGAAACCCGTATAGTTCCAATATGTAAGGGTTAAGAACAAGGTTCATAGAGTCAATAAAATCACCTGCACCTGCATATGCATAATCAACCAGTAAATTATAAATGTAATCTCCTGTTTTTCTGGGTATTAAAAGCAGGTCAATATTCTCTTCATCCAAAACTTCAAAAATAATTTTCTTGAAGGATCCTATCCCTCCTGCATAAGTCGAAACGTCAGGGAACACATACTGAACACAATAAAAATATCTCAGAGTATCTATTATACCAACAGTGTCATTATAATAGAAATCTTTGTTTGTAGAAGTGATCAGATCCGAATTTACTTTATTGAATTGCCACGTGTCTTCCTCACTCCTGAATAAATTGCACCCAAGAAGATCATCTCTTTCTCCTGCATAATCCCAAATTATTTCAATTTCATTATTTTCACCAGCGGCAAAAAAATAGGTAAAATCATAAGGATTACTAAAAATCTTATTTGTTAATATCAAACAAAACAAAAAACTTATAATTAAACTTAACTGGTATTTAGTTGCTTTATAATCCATTTTTTATTTTTTTAATTATTCAATATTAGAACCTTATTTCGACATACTTTTGTTGAATTTGAATTAATAACAAGAATGTACATTCCACTTTTAATAGTATAAGTTTTAAATTTTAAAGAATGAGGACCTTCATTTAAACGACCATCAAAAATGGTTTTAATTCGTTGACCAATTAAATTATATAATTCAATAGAAATTAATGAAGAAGAGTTTAAAGTAAAATTAATATTAAGATTCAAATTAACAGGACTTGGGTATATTTTTATATCATCTATAATGGAACTATCATTTCCAAATTCTTCGCTATAATTACTATGTTTTAAATGAAATAATTTATCAATAAGAATCTCTCTATCCTTGGTAAATTGAGATCTGGAAACTGGCTTTAGTTCTGGATATTTTCCAACGTATCTAAAATTTAAAGTATCCATTAAGTTATATGTATAGGCAATATCAATAATAGCAAAAATAGAGTCTTCGGGTGTGTCCGGATTTTCAATAACGTTCTCAAACCAACTTATTGCATCTTCAAAATCTTCATTCTTTATATCGCACCAATTTTCGAAATAATCAGTAAATTTATTTATATCGTCATTGGAATGAAGATTTGGCATACTGTCAAGATAAACTTTTAAAGATGTGAAATCGAAATTATAAATTTCTTCCAATGCAGCCAGTTCTTTTACAGAAGGTTTGAGATAGAATGATTCCGGATATTCTGCAATTATTTGTTTAAATTTTATTTTTGCGTTAAAGGTAGTAAAACATTAAAAAATATCATATATTAATCTAAAATAAGTGAAAAGGTAATACAATTGTTGATAACTTTTTTATTGATTATCAATGCATAATGAAATATATTCAAATGCAGATAAGGATAAGGTATTCGAGAAGCGAAGATCGCGATGAATGCAGGGAATCATATTAAAAAAAGGTTGAGACAGGAATCTGGAAACAGGATACTGGAAGAACAGGATTGAATAGCTTTTTACATAAAATTTATAAAATAATCAGGCTAAAGGTCCTGATTTATTACATCCAGCAAATCATACCCCAATTGAAGATTGGGGTATTTTTCAATTATTTGCTCAACAACTATCTTTGCTCTGGGGAAGTTTCCTGTTTTTATATAAAAATCAGCGAGTGCATAAATAAAATCGATATTATCAGGCTCGATCTCCACCGCTTTCAAAAGTGACTGCCCGGCTTCCGTTCTGCGACCCAGATAATTCAATAATAAGCCCAAGTTATAGTGTACCCTTGCATAATAAGGCATAAGCCCGGATGCTTTTTTGAGATACGTAAGGGCTTCCTCATATTTTTGTTGTTCAGCAAGTAATAAACCTAAAGAATAAAAAGCATCCGGTACTTCAGGATGATTCTTAACAACATCTTTTAAAACAATCTCTGCCTTATCATTTTGTCCAAGCCGGTTATAGAGCATTGCCATGTTGACTTTTGCAGGATAAAACTCATTATCTATTGCTATAGCTGCTTTGTAGTTGAGTAAAGCTTCATCAGGATTGTTCCGGTTTGAATAATAGTTACCAAGGTTATGCCTGCTTGCAGCAAAGTCAGCCGAGTACTCCATAACAATTCTATATTCATTAAAGGTCGCTTCCAGCGTTTTTTTATGTTTCAGGGGAATCTGTTCTTGCGGTATGAGAGAAAGCTTAATAGCAGCTTCAATTCTAACTGCTTTAACATAATCATTAAGTAATGGTGCTAATAATTCAATGATATTTTCAACCGACAGGGAAATGCTACCAATTGCTGTTTGTCGAATAAGAGCTTCAGGATCATATAAAGCTGTTATTAGAGTTTCATCGCATTGTCCGGTGTAAACATCACCAAGTAAAGAAATAGCAGTAGCCCTGACAATAACAGGGTACAGTTCATCAACTGCAATAGACTGTAATTTATCTTTAGCTCCCGGCTCACCCCGATGACCGGCAGCAATTGGAGTACCATAATGCGGCCTGATACTCTTTCCATACCATTCCAGAAGAAACCCTGCAGCCCATTGGGATGATTTATCGGCATGACAATGATTGCAAGCATTTGGTGTTGAGAGCTTGTCGCTCAGGTCAGGCCTTGGCACCCTAAAACTATGATCGCGACGGTAATCAACACCCATGTAATATCTTCCGGACATATGGCAATTGATGCAAAGCGCCCCTTCACCAACTTCGTAAGTTTTCCGGCCATTAATCACAATAGGGTCTCCACCCTCACCTTCATATTTATGAAAATGATGATCATACGTATCGTATGCATCAGCTATATGGCATTGCAAACAAAGGTCATTCCCATCCTTGACCAGCTTCAGGCTGTGCACGTTATGGCAATCGTTGCAGCGCACATCATTCATATACATCTTGCTTTGTGTAAATGAACCATACACATAATCTTCTTCCAGTATTTGCCCATCGGCAAAATACATAGGCTCTCCTACCAATTCCGGGATCATATGGTCTAGCGGGTCATGCCATTTGAAATCATAATCCTTTAAAGCACTTCTGCGTGCGTGGCAGCGGGCACATAAATTAACATATTGAATATTATCAATATTGCTGGTTTGTACAATAAGGGCTGTATTATTATCCTGCGGGCGGGCCATTTCAGGTAATTTGGCCCAATCAAGATGAAATGAGCCCGGGCCGTGACAGGCTTCGCAATTCACATCGATTTCCGACCAGGTTGTATTGTAATTATCTGTCTTAAAATAATATCCCTTTTTCAGGTTAGTTGAATGGCAATCTGCACACATTCCATTCCAGTTCTGGGCCTGGTTGGTCCAGTGCAGCCAATTTGAATGGTCAATATCCTGACCCGGATATACAGCATCGGCCATGTGGTACCACTCTTTCTTTTCCGTATCCCAGGTGAGTGCCAGGGTTTGATACTTACCACCTTCAAATGGAACAAGATATTGCTGCAAAGGCTCAATTCCAAAAGTGTATTTCACTTCGAATTCGGCCATTTCACCAGCTGGCCCGTCAGTGTAGACATAATATTTCCCATCCCTTTGGTAAAACTTATGAATGCGCCCATTGTACTCAAATTCCGCATTATTGAAATCTCCCTTTACGGAAGCATGGGTTGCAATATCCATTGCATCGTCATGGTGAGAACCAAGCCAAAGGTCGTATTCAAGCTTGTGGCATTCAATGCAGGTATGACCTCCTACAAACTGTGGCTCTAAATCACCAATTGAAGTAACTCCGAATTGATCAAAGTAAGTCGCCTTAATAAGATAAATGGGAAATAAGACTACTATAACAGCAGTAGCAATTAAACCGGTGATCTTCCAGTTTCTCATAGTTTTTTATTTCCAGTTTGGTTATGCATAAGTCAATTGGGATTTGTTAAAGATCTTTCGTATGACAGGATTATGGATGTCGACTTTGATGAAGCCCTCCTCAATAATAACCGGGAAATAATCAAGGGCACGCGGCGCCGGTGAAGTAATAACATTTCCTTCCTGACTGAATGTTGAAGCATGGCAGGGGCAAACAAACACTTCATTTTCTTCATCCCAGGTAACCGAACATCCCAGGTGAGTGCATTTCAGGGATAGTGCAAGAAACCCTCCATCTGTAAATCTCACAAGGTAAAACCTTCCGTTCCTGAAAGGAGTTACGCTGCTCATGGGTATATCACTAACCTTTCCCACCAGTTTGAATGTGCCGGTATTTCCAACGCCTGTTCTTCTCTCTTTGGGTGAAAGAAAATTTAAGATCAAAGCGGCAAACTCCACCCCGGCAATGATTCCTAATCCTGCCCAAAGGTTTTTTATAAAATCCCGTCGTTTTATTTTAGTAACCTCTTTTTTCACGCAAAAAAAAATATTTCTTAATTTATTTCCCAGGGCAACATGAAGTTCATTCCTGGTCCACGAAACCATATACCTATAACTGTTAACACCGAATATGAAACCACAATAACCGTGAACAATGCAATGATCCATTCAATTTTTGATGCCTTATATCGTTTTTTTATCAGAATGATATATCCGGTAATAGTAAATAATAATAAAATAAATGGGATCAGTCCGTTGCTGATTAATATTGGTATTCCTTTCATCCATCCCTCAAAATCAAGCAAATATTCATCTGCGAGAATTGCTAAAGGAGTAATGATCAATGCCAGAATAGCAGAGCGGATAGCCATTTTTTTACCTTGTTCAGAACCAAACCAATAGCCTGGCCTGCTATCACTATATGAAACATATGGCAGATAGAACATCCCTATAAAAAAAACAAAAGGAATGATGACCCCTGCAAATATTGGATGAAAATGCAACAGTAATTCCTGCATACCCATGAAGTACCAGGGTGCTTTTGCCGGGTTTGGGCTGAAGGCCGGATTTGCTTTTTCCAGTAAAGGGGCATTTAAAAAAACGCTAAGGAATAGTATAAATGCTATCAGGACTAATCCAACTACCAGTTCCTTCATAACAAGATTGGGATTGCCCGGTACTTTTTCCATTTCCTTCATATTTCCAGGAAGGGCAATTCCTTTGGCTTTCCTGACACGCCAGAAATGGAAAACCATCAGTGTGATAAGAATAACCGGCATTATTCCTGTATGCAATGTATAGAAGTTTAACAATGTGGCACTACCTACTTCATTGCCGCCCCTAACAATGTTCATCAACCATGTACCTGCCACAGGTATATATTCCAGGATGCTCGTACTAACAGTAATAGCCCAATAGGCCAGCTGGTCCCAGGGTAAAAGGTAACCGGTAAAATTTGAAAGTGTTACAGTCAGTAACAATCCAACTCCGATCACCCAGTTTATCCGCCGGGGTGTGAAGAATGCCTGGGAATAAAAGGTCCTTAACAGGTGCAGGAAAGTGATGATTACAAAGAAGATACCACTCCAATGATGTATATTACGGACTAATTGTCCAAAAATAATATTCTGCTGAATAAATAGAATAGATTCATAAGCCTTTTCAGCTGAGGGTTCATAGACAAACCTCAACAAAATGCCCGTAAAAGCCTGTATTACAAACAATAGGGCAGCCATACCACCCAGTCCGAATGTACGGTTGAACAGAATGGCGTCCTTTGGTAATAAAGCAGGATGAAGATGAAGGATAAATCCACGTTTGCGCGGTTTTCTCGCATTATTATCTATCCCGGTTGACTGGCTTGTATCTGTCATTTTTTGTTCACACCAAAACGCCGGATATTGTCAACTGCTAACTGCCAATTTCTTGCTGATCCGTTTCATACGCTTTTGGATCATATCAAGGGCATACTTGTCAATACCAACATAGTCATCATAGCCAAGATACCAGTCAATAATTTCAAGGGCCTCAGCTAGTTTACCTTGTTTTTCCAACATCATTGAAAGTTTGTTTACCGGTATTTTAGAGCGTCGCCAGGCCTGTGCTTTTGTTCCTTGCTGATCGTATTCAACTATAGCATTAATAGCCTGTTGGTAGTTTTTCACAGCTAGCTTGGGGTTATCTTTAGTATGTGATTCAGCCCGTAAAATTATTTTGGAGATCTCTCGATCTCCCGCAATAAACAACTTATGCTTTTCAAGGTCTAAATCGCTTAATACAATTTCAAGTATACAGGAATATTTCTTTCCTTTTAAACCAAAAATCCGTTGAAAAAAGTTAGGTCCTCCAATAATTTTATTTACTGTTGCCAGATATTCCCCTTCTCTATCCAGATGCCGGGCAAGCTTACTGTCATTTCTTATATATCCAATTTTTTCACCATGCTCCCTCAATACAGAAACGGCGTGTTTATCATCCGGGTGATTATAATCTCTGTTGAAGTACACATTCTCACTTAATGAACAGCCTGCAATAACATCTTGTGAGCTATCAGAAATTTTGCAGGTATATTTCTGTTCCAGCTTTAATTCAAGAGAAGTATCCATCGCTTAAGAAAAAAATAAATCACAAAATACTTACTGTTTGGTATTTGATATGCAAAGATCTCTACATAAAACAGTCAAAACCAACTTTGGCTCAAATATAATGAATAAAGGTGAATAGAACAAGGGGGTGAAAAAGATTTTTTGTTGCTGCCTTACATTTTGCTTAGTTTAACACGATATAGAGTACCTCCATCAAGTAAAGTCAGGAGATAAATCCCATTGGCAACATTTGAAATATCTATTTGATGTTTAAAGGCTTTACCAGGATTCTTCAAAACGTGATTATAAATTACTTTACCAAACATATCAGTGATATTAATATCCACAGGGTTCCCTGAAATGTCAGTCACTGAAAGAAAATAATAACCTGAGCCCGGGTTTGGATATAGATGAAGGCTTTGGGAATTTTCCCTCAAAGCATTATTGATTCCTTCAATATCTGTAATTGCCAGGTCATCAATAGCTAAATCACCTTTTTGTCCGGTAGCAGTATATCCCCTAAAACGAAGAGCTATTTTTTGTCCACTATATGCAGAAAGATCAACATAAGCTTCTTGCCATACATTACCTTGTTCACCGATTATTGGCATCATGATATCTTTGTGGATGGTTGTTCCTGATAAAAGGTCAACCTGCAACCTGCCAATATCTTTACCATAAGCGTGAAACCAAAAATTCAAATACGGTTGATTCATTCCTTGAAGATCTATGCAAGGAGATATTAATGAGGCTTCCTTTAAAAAACAAAGTACGGATGGTTCAAGATACAGGTATTTGCCTTCTGTTGTTCCAGTTGTATGATCAACAACAGGGCCGGTTCCATAAGTTGTGGTAGGTCCCTGAAAGGTTCTCCAGTCAATATCATCAAAAACAAGATTTTCGGCATTTACCCACCCCTCACTTAAATCACACGTAACAAGTTCACAAGTAGGAAAAGACGAGCAAATTTCAAAGGCATCAAATGTTTGAATAAATGGAGCAGGGAGAATATTACCCGGCATCACCTCAAAATAACTACTAATTGTATCATTCCCCGGATTATCATCGGTATCAAGTGAAACCCAAGCTTTTATAAAATATGTTCCAGATTCGGAGATATCAATCAACTCTTCAAAAGAATAAATCACACTGCTGTCAGGATCGAGGCTAGCGGAAAATGTTTCTGAAAAAACATCACCATCATTTAATTGATAACTGACTAAAAAATCAGCTATTTCTTCTTCACCAAAATTTTTAATCTGCACCTCAACCGGTACATCATAGAGATTCATACTTTCACAATAATATCCCCAATCGGTGAGTAAAATATTTTCCATTTTAGCATCTTGTGGATAGCAGCTAAATAATCCGGGGTTACGTAAAGCGGCAACAGCACGACGGCTGGAAGCTCCATCCGGGCCTAATGCTTTAACAGAAAACCAATCTTCTGTGAAGAGATTAAACCCATCTATTATAAAAGATATTTGGTTGGTAGTGCCAACCGGATCCATGTATTTTTCTCCCAACAAGCTCACTTCGTAGCCTGTAGCTCCAAACACTTCATCCCAATGTATATGAAACGAAGAGTTGCATGTCCAATCCACCATCAGGTTCTGAGGCACTGTCATGATTGAAAAAGCTACCTCATTAAGCGATGATTGTGATGCCCGGGTAACGCGGATGTGGGCTTTCCCTGTTTGGGAATTAGGCGTGGTCCAGTTATAGTATCTATCATTGGCATCAATATCGTCGGATATCAATTTCCAGGTTTGTCCATCATCAACGCTATATTCAAGCATAAAATGTTCATCATTTCCAAAAGCATCCCAGCGGATTGTTTCAATTTCTCCCGGAGCAAAAGATTCACCCCCGGCGGGATAAGTCAGGGTTAGTTCATTTTCAACGAAGTCATAGATTACATAATAGGTTTGTGGGCCAAAAGGAACTTCAAATCCTTCAACAGTAAGTGAATACAACCCTGGTTCAGGGTCATCAATTGTAACCTGCTCCATATTATTCAGGTGATCTATCCCCCTGATTGCCGGATTATTAAGCAATACAGGATCAGGTGTGTGATCGAGTATCCAGGGGTAAAAATCATTAGATGAAGGATCTGTAAGGATTAGGTCAAGATCATTGACGAGTGCTTTATCGGCATTAACAGCTGCCTGATAATCTGTCCAATAGATCATTACCTTTAGTTGCTTTAAATCTCCAGGCACCTCTACTTCATGTGTTATAATCTGTCCCTGGCCAACACTTGCCGAATCATAATTGTACACCTCCAATATGTTAACAGCTCTCAATGCATTTATCCTTCCCCAGCCATACAAAAAGTCAGGCCCCGGATTACCAAGGTCGTCGGCTGAATTAAGCAGAACACTTTTTATCAAACCGGCCATTGGGTCATTATCATTGTTAAGTTCTCTATATGCCTGATATAGTTGCGCCAGCGTTCCGGAAACTCCCGGACACGACATGGAAGTACCGGATTTAATAGTATAGTCATTGGGGTTGGTAGTTGAATTAACATCTGTTCCCTTAGCACTGATATCAGGTTTAATACGACCATCGTGAGCCGGGCCACGGCTGCTTGAGGAGGAAAGCTGGTCAACATAGCTCAGGTTAGCAACGGCTATCACATTTTTGGCTATTTTATGACCACCGGTAACGTTCCCCCATCCCGGCCCGGCGCCATAACCACAGTCATCGGTACCGGAATTACCGGCTGAAAAAACATGCATCAAGGAAGGATACATATTTATTTGCATGTCCATAGTCCTTGCCAGAGAGGTATAACCGGCATTACATCCATTGCTATAAGAGGTAGATGTTATTCTAATATCATACAAGCTATAATGGGTTGGTATTTGAGCAAATCCCGGATATGTTGGAGCAGCCCCGTAAACAAAAAGTGTTGATCCGAATGCCATTCCTTTCACCTTAGGGTCTAAATTACCGGCACCCATAATAATACCTGCAACATGGTCACCATGATCACCCCAGTTGTTAGTTAAAAATTGGTCTCCAATTCTTCCCTGGTAATCGATATGGGGGCCTATTACACCATCATCCTGAAGCATAACATGAACACCACTGCCATCATAATGACGGCCAGTTGTGAAATCAGTTGCTATGACATTTGAACGATGCAGCGTTCGGCCGGTATAATTTTCCGGCGTAGGCTCAGGATAAACCGGTTCAATGAAAATCACGAAAGGCAAACCTGCAATCAATTCTAAGTCAGTTATCTTCACCCTGCAAAGAATATTATTTGAAAAATCATCTACCTGTATTGTTTCAATTATTAAATCATCAAGGTGGTTGATAACATAGTCTTGTTCAATGTTTTCAAAATAATGAAGAAAAACCCTTATGGAATGATCATCAGAAACAGCCCATAGAGGGTAGTCTTTCTCAAGGATCGAAGGAGCCATTTTAAACTCAGGCCTGATATTAATAACACTCCGAATATTAATGTCGCGTAAACTATTTTTATCGAATTCAACAGGAATGGCAGCATAAAATGCTTTCTGTGGTAAATAATCCATTAATATTACGCCCAGGCTTCTAATGTGTGACATCAATGCAGCATCAGGGATCTGATAAAACTGAATTAGTTTATAATGATATCCTTGCACAATCTCATCGCCTGTTGGCTGAAAAAAATTGATATAATCATTTAGGTTATCCTGAACAGGAATATTCCCGGTCTTCATCAACAGGTTATACTCCCTGTTAGTTGATTGTGCATTTACAAAAGACATCAACGAAAAAATAGCAACAATGCTAATGATAAATCTCTTCATAATATATAATTTGAACATTCAAAGGTATGACTGATAATTGATAATGTAGCCAATCTGATATAAAATAAACAACAAATTAACAAAATTCACCTGAAAAAGTTTCCGCCCAATCGTAAAATAAATTCAATGAAAACTGGTTAAAGATACTATTGAGGTATAAAAATCAATGAACAAATAATATAAGTTCTTATATTTGCCGCCTTAAGCTCAACCATTTTACAACCAACGAAACTAACATAAACCGATGGGTTAACCCGTCGGTTCACACTGGGGAATAATTATTTTTTCCAAATATAAACAAATGAAAAAACTATTATTTTTATTAATTATCATCATCTTTACCGGAGGAACGGGTTATACTCAGATCATAAATGAAGCAACATCCAAAAAACTAACCACCGGTATTGATATTTATACCAATATCTGGTTGGATCTGCCTGATGGAATTAAGCAGGGGGCTGTTAATCCAGGCCTCAGTTTTTTTATGCTGTATGACTTTCAGTTAGGTGATAAGAATTTGTTTTTTTCTCCCGGCCTGGCTATCAGCACGCATAACCTGCATCACAATGGATTATTTGTTGTTGATACAAACAACAATACGCAGTTTCCGGTATTCAAGGATGTTTATCCTGATATTAATTACAATACAAACAGGTTTTCATTAACCTATGTTGATATTCCCCTTGAATTCTGGTTTAACAGTAAGAGTGGTGTTAGATTTGCTGCTGGTTTTAAAGTAGGTTTCCTGTTGCAAAGTTCGATAAAGTATTCGGGCGATGACTACCTCTATGGAACCGATGACAATCTAAAGTTTAAGTTGTATAAAATCAAGAATATTGATCCTTACCGGTATGGCCTCATTCTCAGAGGTGGCTGGAAGTGGTTACATCTTTATGGTTATTATTCTCTTTCAAATGTTTTTGTTAAAGGAACGGGGCCGGAGATGTTTCCGATATCTGTTGGGGCTACCATACGTCCTTTAAAATCATGGCAAAAGAAAAACAAGTAGTCCTATAATTCTTTCCTTAATCTTGCCACAGGGATATTTAACTGTTCACGATACTTAGCAACGGTGCGTCGTGCAATGTTATAACCTTTTTCATTAAGTACTTTAGTCAATTGCTCGTCGGTATGGGGTTTGGTTTTGCTTTCAGACTCAATAGCATCGGTCAGTATTTTCTTAATCTCACGTGTTGAAACCTCTTCTCCCGAATCAGTTTGCATTGATTCTGAAAAAAAGCTTTTTAATAAAAAGGTCCCAAAAGGTGTTTGAACGTATTTACTATTAGCTACCCTGGATATTGTTGAGATATCAAGGTTAACGATCTCGGCAATGTCTTTCAAAATCATTGGTTTCAACATGGTTTCGTCACCAGTCATGAAATATCCTTCCTGATACCTCATAATGGCATCCATGGTTAAAAAAAGTGTATTTTGCCGTTGTTTAATAGCATCGATGAACCATTTGGCAGCATCAATTTTTTGTTTAATAAAAACGAAAGCATCCCTGGCATTGCTATTCTTTTTTTTCTTGTTTTTAGCATAGGACTCCAACATCTCAATATATGTTTTACTGAGCCGCAGTTCAGGAACGTTTCTTGAATTAAGCGATAATTCCAGATCGCCATCTTTATTCCTAATGATAAAATCAGGAATGATATAGAAATTTGTCCGGGTAGTTTCTCCTAATGAATTGCCGGGTTTGGGGTTCAATCTCAATATCTCTTCAATAGCCTCTTTGAGTTGTTTTTCTGTTATCTTCGCTTTTTTGATGACCTTCTCATAATGTTTCTTTGTAAATTCAGTGAAGTATCTGTCGAGAATAAGCTTAGCAGTATCAATGGATTCAGAGCCATTTCTGTCTTTTTTTCGCCCTAATTGAATCAGAAGGCATTCCTGAAGATTTCTGGCGGCAACTCCAGGCGGGTCAAAATCCTGAATCATCTTTAGTACTTCCAGGATATCATCTTTTGTAACCTCAATATTTTGAGAAAATGCCAGGTCGTCAACCATTGCTTCCAGGTTACGCTGCAAATATCCTGAATCATCCAGATTACCTATGATATTATCTCCTATGATACGTTGTATCTCCGTAACAGTCCTAAGGCCGAGCTGGGAGTGAAGGAAATCCCGGAAAGATGTGGTAGAAACAAAAGGGATTTCTTTTCTCAAATCATCGCTGCTCGTATTTTGTGATTTAAGCCGGTAGGAAGGTATATCATCATCATCCATATAATCCGACAGACTAAATTCTTCACTTTCCTTATCATATTCATCATTATTCTCCTCTTCTTGATCACCATCGAATTCATTTTCGCTGTCTAAAGCATTATCTTCGTCACTCTCTTCCGACAGACCAAGTTCATCAAGTGCTGGATTTTCTTCAATTTCCTGTTTAATTCTTTGTTCAAGGGCAACATATGGGATCTGTAAAAGTTTCATCAACAGTATCTGTTGTGGCGATAACTTTTGCAAAAGCTTCTGTTGTAACCTTTGATTGAGCATACGTTAATTTATTTTCTAAGCGCTTTTTTTATCCTTACAAATATAATCATTTTGGAGGTAAAAAAAAAACTTAACTTAATTCACCCTGAAAGAATCCGCCATAAGACTATTTTCAACCGGGAACCAATCCTAAAACTCTGCATTCTTGGGTGTACGGGGAAAAGGGATAACATCTCTGATATTTCCCATGCCGGTTAAAAATTGAATAAACCGTTCAAATCCGAACCCGTACCCACTATGAGGAACAGTACCAAATTTTCGTGTTTCAATATACCACCAGATATCTTTTTCGGAGATATTACATTCCTTAATTCGTTGCATTAATTTCTCATACGATTCTTCCCTTTGAGAACCGCCGATAATCTCGCCTATCTGAGGAAACAACACGTCCATCGCCCTTACCGTCTTTCCATCATCATTCAGCTTCATGTAAAAAGCTTTGATGTTCTTGGGATAATCAGAGATAATGACCGGCTTCTTAAAATGCTTTTCAACAAGGTAACGCTCATGCTCTGATTGAAGGTCTACGCCCCACTTCTCGACCAGGTAAGAAAATTTTTTCTTTTTATTTGGCTTGGAATTTTTCAGAATATCAATGGCTTCACTATAAGTAATTCGCAAAAAATCATTATCAAGAACAAACTGAAGTTTCTCCAAAAGTGTCATGGGAGACCTTTGGTCCATTTTTTTATTTTTCTCTTCATCCTGCTGGCGTTTATTTAAAAACAACAGGTCGTCCTGGCAATGGTCAAGTGCATACTGAACCAGGTATTTCAACATATCTTCGGCAAGGTCCATATTATCATTAATATCAGAAAACGCGACTTCAGGTTCTATCATCCAAAACTCGGATAGATGCCTGGAAGTATTTGAGTTTTCGGCGCGAAACGTTGGCCCGAATGTATAAACCTTTGACAGAGCTAAGGCTGCCAGTTCGGCTTCAAGTTGTCCTGAAACCGTTAGGTTTGTTTCTCTGCCAAAAAAATCCTGTTTGAAATCTATAGAGCCACTTTCATCGCGGAGTGGGTTCTCAGGATTAAGCACAGAAACCCTGAACATCTCTCCTGCTCCTTCTGCATCAGCAGCTGTAATGATGGGGGTATGAATATTGTAAAAACCCCGATCGTTAAAAAATTTGTGTATAGCAAAAATCATGGTATGTCTAACCCGGGCAATAGCGCCAAATGTACTGGTTCTAAACCGCAAATGGGCAATCTCCCTTAAAAACTCCAGCGAATGTTTCTTAGGTTGCAACGGATATTCCTCGGGGTCTGCTGTACCTAACACATCAACAGTAATAGCATTCACCTCCACAGCCTGACCACTTCCAAGCGATTTGACCAATTCCCCATCAACTGAAATAGCGGCACCGGTAGTTACATTATTTAAGGTTTGTTCATTGATCTTTTCCAGGTCGACAACAATCTGAAGGTTATGAATGGTTGATCCATCATTTAAAGAGATAAACACAACATTTTTACTTCCTCTCTTGGTCCTTACCCAACCTTTTACATTGACCTTTGTTCCATAATCTCTCGAATCCAGCGACTCCTTTACATTTCTACTTTTTATCTTTTCCATAATTCTCCATTAAGTTTGCTATGCAAAAATAATTATTTTGAAAGAAATGAATAGGATAAATTAATTAATCCCTGTTTTATTGCCTCACCCCCATTTTGCCTCACCCCTTGTTTACGAGGATAATTTTTCTATAAACATGTAAAACCACCGGGTTTAACAATGACCTTAAGATATGTGAACACTTCAAAAATCAACAATCCTCTGTTCCTCTGTTCATAAATCCAGATGCCGAAGGCATCAAATGTTTATAGATAATACAATAGCATTAAAAATACGACCCCGGCTGGGGTCGAATACAACCTTTAACATCCTGTTTGCTATAAACATGTAAACCCTCTGGGTTTAATAATGACTATACGTTAATCAAGTATTTAAAAAATAGAACGGAGAATTTTATGATGTAGAACAAAGGAACAGAGGAACAAAGGATTTAAGATCTGAGAACACTTCAAAAATCAACAATCCTCTGTTCCTCTGTTCATAAATCCAAAATAATAATAAATGCACCCCCTCTAACTCCTCCGCCAGCTGGCGGAGAGAACAGGGCTTACCGCTTATCTACATGGCTCGGCGCTCCTCCCTTCTCCTTGAGGAGAAGGGGCAGGGGATGAGGTGGATGACAAAGAAGGGGCCAGGGGATGAGGTGCATTGAAAAAGGGAAGAAATTTTTTTTACTTTTACACGGCAAAACAAGTTCTAATTATGAACATCACTCCTCTTTCGGAATGGCTCACCATAAAGCAAAAGCCTCTTATCATCAGTGGGCCTTGTAGCGCTGAGTCAGAACAACAGATGTTAAACACTGCAATGGGGTTATCAGATATCGGACAGGTAACGATTTTCAGAGCAGGTATCTGGAAACCCAGAACCAGACCTGACCTGTTCCGGGGAGTTGGGGAGAAAGGCCTGAAATGGCTGCAGCAAATCAAAGATACCACCGGACTAAAAACTGCAGTAGAAGTTGCCACCCCATATCATGTCGAGAAGTGCTTAAAAGCAAGCGTTGATGTGCTGTGGATAGGAGCCAGAACAGTTGTGAATCCATTTGCCGTGGAGGAAATATCAAATGCATTTAAAGGAGTTGGAATCCCTGTTATGGTAAAAAACCCTGTTGTTCCTGATATCAAAACCTGGATCGGGGCGCTGGAAAGAGTACATAAAGCCGGCGTTGAAAAGCTGATCGCCATCCATAGGGGTTTTTATTATTATAAAAAATCAATTTATCGTAACAGCCCAATGTGGGAGATACCAATTGAATTAAAAAGACTTCACCCTCACCTTCCTGTACTTTGTGATCCAAGTCATATTTGCGGGAAAAAAGAATTATTATTTGAAGTTTCACAGAAAGCAATGGACCTGGAAATGGATGGGTTAATGATAGAATCTCATATCAATCCCGAACAGGCCATGACAGATGCAGCTCAGCAGATAACACCTGTCGAATTAAAAAATCTTCTCAAGCGGTTGGTCATCAGGCAAAAGTCAGGAAATATTGATTTTGAAGATAAATTGGAAGCTTTTCGATCAGAAATAGATAAACTTGATGCTGAATTGCTGGAGATCCTCTCCAGAAGAATGGACATCGTAAAAGAAATTGCTGCTTATAAAAAAACAAACAAAATTACCATCCTTCAATTAAAACGGTGGAGCAATATTATTACCGACAGGGTTGAATCGGGAATAACAAAAGGCATAAACAAAGACTTCCTTCTTAAGCTGTTACAAATTATACACAAAGAAACAATTGATATTCAATCGAAGATAATCAATCCAAAAAATCCTTAAATAGATTTCAGGGTCTTACAGCCACTTCCGTTTTTTGAAGTAAAAAATCATTAATACTCCCAGACACAACATAGATGCCATAATGATCCAAAATGAATGGGGATAATTTGTTAAGGGTAAATTCATGTTGTTCATGCCATATATGCTGGCAACAAAAGTTAACGGGAGTAATACGGAAGAAATCATGGTAAGAATTTTCATGATCTCATTGATCTTATGCGTCTGGAGAGAATCGAATGTTTTTGACAATCCGTCGATCAACTCACCGTAATCCTCTGTCATATCCCATATCTTCTGATAGAAGTCAAGAATATTTCCCCAGTAATCCTCCATGTTCTCAGCATAACCTTCAATATCACCGGATTCAAATTTATGAAACAGTCTGAGTTGAGGTTTAAAAATGGTGTTGAGAAGAATGATGTTTTTTCTGTTAATGGAAATTCCTTCAATGGTACGTTCTGCTTTTTTACTAAACAAATCCCGGTTAATGAGTTCTACTTCCAATCCAACTTTTCGAATTAACGATAATGTTTCGGTCATTAACTTCAACAGGATCTGATAAAGCAGCGCATCACTTGTTCCTATTTCAAACTCTTCACCTCTTTCTGCCTGGTCTTTAAATTCATTGAACATCTCCTTCACTACCCAGTGAGATTCCCCGATGGTGATCACATAGTCCTCTCCCCAGAAGATCTTTACCTCCTTTGACTTTAAAAACCTGTTCCACCGGTCAAAATTCGGGAAATGCAGGATCATAAAATAATAGTCGTCGTAAATGTCGATTTTGGATCGCTGATTGATACTTTTGCAATCTTCAATATCGAGGAGATGGAAATAAAAATTTTCAAGGAGGTAATTCAGATCGTTATCATCCGGGGCAAGAACATGGTGCCATTTAAGTGTGCCGATTTTTACAGTTTCAATCATAAGCTCTCCCCCTTTTAAATATAATATTGTATGCTACATCCCTGGTTTTTTTAATTCCGGTTCAAAAGTAAGGAATTATCCGAAAGAAAGAAGCAAACAGATAGAATTTTCAATGAAATTATCAGGAAAATGTAAAATGAAGATAAAGTTAAACATCTTTCCATTCCAATGTAGCAATCATTTGGAGGATATCATCTTTGATAAAATCAATAACCGGAGATAGCGAATCATTATTAGGAATGACATTAAAATACAAAGCACCTCGAAGGAAATGTTTGGTGCTGTCTGTAACATAGAACTGAAAAGGTGATGCTGTTTCGGCCCCTTTTATCTCAAACAACATTCCATAAACACAACGGCTTTCGTCAATCACAGGTTGTTCATAAATGGAAGTGGCTTTTGTAATATGCTTTAGCACCAATGAACGTGAATCGTCAAGTAATTTAGGAAGGTTATGTTGCACCGGCTTATAGCTCAAATAAATCCGCCCCTGATAAAAAGGATAATCAATACTTATCCAATAGGGTTGTTTCATCGCATTACGATCGGGTATTATTTTCGTATAACCCGGATATTCAAATTTAAAAGGAAATATTGAATCAAGGAGGATAAACTCTTTTTCAGGGAAATCGATCCGGAAATACCCTCTGGGCTTGGGAACATAATGATCGTCACATGACACCATTATAATAATCATCCAAACAACTAAGATGATATATCCTTTATTGTGGATATTTCTCCACTTGATCATCTTTTTATGGTAAGTTTAATTTGTTTAATTCTTCGCTTATCAGCAGAGATTATCTTGAATCTATATTCTTTAAATGAAACCTGTTCATTCTTTTCCGGCATCCTTCCAACTATTTCAAGGATCAAGCCTGCCAGTGATTCTGATTCTCCTTTAACCTCATCAAAGATTTCATCATCAATCTTTAAAATCTTACAAAAATCATTAATCAGGGTTTTGCCTTCAAATAAATAATTATTGTCATCCAGCTTTTTATAAATAATCATATCACTTTCCGTATCAAATTCATCACTGATCTCCCCAACTATTTCTTCCAGAATGTCTTCCAGGGTTATTATCCCGGAGGTGCCACCATATTCATCAACCACAATAGCGAGATGGATCTTTTTCACCTTAAATTCCTTAAGCAAGTCGTTGATCCTTTTAATTTCAGGAACAAAGATTGCCGGTCTTATTAAAAACAACCACTGAAAATCCGTCGGTTTACCCAGATGAGGAAGAAGGTCTTTGACGTATAATATACCCAAAATATTATCGAAGCTCTCCTCGAAAACCGGTATGCGTGAGTAGCCCGAATCATTTATTATTTCAATAAGCTCCGGGAATTTCGTTTTTGAATCAACAGCAGTTACATCCACCCTGGATTTCATGATCTCTCTCACTTCTGTTGCGCCAAACTTCGCAATCCCCTTCAATATATTTTTTTCTTCTTCCGGTGTGCTTTCATCTGATGTAAAATCAACAGCTTTAGACAAATCACTTCTTGATATTCCTGTTCCTTTTTTTGAGATTCTTTTGTCAATTAAAGATGTCGACCTGACCAAAAACAGACTAAGAGGAAAGCAAAGCTTTTTGAGAATCAATAAAGGCCGTGCCATAATGTTCGCAAAACGAACCGGATATTGTGTTGCATAAATCTTTGGAAGTATCTCGCCAAAAAGCAAAATTAAGGTTGTAACAATAATCACCTGACTAATAAATGTCACCACCGGATGGGCGTGAAGATCAAAAAGTTCGGAAGTCAGATATGTTGATAATATAACAATAGAAACGATAACAAAATTGTTTGAAATCAATATAGTTGCCAGAAGGTACTTGGGGTTCTCCAGGAGGGAGGTTATTAATTTATTCTTTTTACTGCTAATCGTTTTGATCTCTTCCGTTTGCAAAGGACTAAGCGAAAAAAAAGCTATCTCAGATCCGGCGATCAATGCTGAACACATCAATAATCCAATCATAGCTATAAACCCAATAATAATATCTGGCGAGGGTAAAAACGAAAAGCTATTGGATAGTAAAAAAATATAGAAAAAATTTAGTCCAGTATATAGATCGTCCAAAATACAATGAAGTTTCGATCTTAATTAATTACTCTTGCCGCAAAAGTAATTAATATTCACAAAACAGGGGTCAAAAATAATAGAGGCTGTTTGATAGCCAAACTATCCAACAGCCTCTCATTTTCCATTCTTAGAATGGCAGATCGTCCTCAGGAGTTTCCGTGTCAGTGTCATTATCTTCCTGAACAACTTCCTTGTCTACAGGAGGGGTCCCTGAATTATTTTCTGAAGGTCTGCCACCAAGCATTGTCATATTTTGTCCTTCAACCTCGGTTGTGTATCGGGCATTACCATCTTTATCTTCCCACTTCCTTGTTCTTAACCTTCCCTCAATGTAAATCTGATTCCCTTTGTGTAAATATTCTTCGGCTATTTCAGCCAGGCGCCTCCACAAAACAACCCTGTGCCATTCTGTGCGTTGCTCTTTGTTACCTTCTCTGTTTGTAAATGTTTCTGTTGTGGCCAGTGATAGGTTGGCCTTTTTTACATCATTATCAAACGTCTGGACTTCAGGATCCCTACCTAAATTCCCAATTAAAATTACTTTATTTATTCCGTTAGCCATAAAATTAATTTTTAAATTAAACTATTACAAAGTTAATAAAATTTGAGTGCCTTTTGACCGGTTTCAATAATTTCACCCTTGATTTTCTGTTAATCCGGGAATCTCGATTTTGTGACCCTAAAAAAAGCAAAAAAATTATTTTTTTTAATTTTAATTAAATGGTATTAACCCCCAGGGCAAGCCCTGTACCCTATTTCCGAGGCAAGCCTCGGGGAATTAAACCTCCTGTTTTATGCAATGGGACACCAAAAATATAAGCAAGACTTTCTGATCTCCTATTTTTCATTTATTATTTTTTATTGGTTATTTCTTATAAATATTTCTAATTTATCATTAGAAATTAAATCTTTTAACAAGGGTCACAAAATGCATTTTTTTGGATTAATCATAAATTGATGCAAATGAAAGCAAGAAACTTTTTGCAATATTCAATTGAGTTTGGCTATTTAGAATTCTGAAAGGGTCCACTTAAGTTAGCTATTTAGAATCCTGAAAGGATTCAAGGTTTAAGCTCAGGGCGAAGTGAAACGAAGCCCTGTGATATAAGGACGTTAATGTTAAATTAGGGCTGAAAGCCCGACAGGTAATTAATAATAAAATTATGCCACAAAGTTTATCAAAAGTAGATATACATTGTGTGTTTTTTACCAAAAAAGATATGCCATTAATCACAAATGCCATTAGAAAGGATTTACACGCTTATATCATAGGAACATTATCAAATATTGGTCCGCCTGAGGCGGATGAAATTTATGCTAATCCTGATCACATTCATGTTTTGTGCACATTGCCCCGGACTATTACTGTTTCCGAATTAATTTCAAAAATCAAAACAGGTTCTACCAAATGGATTAAAAGACAGGGAATTACTAATTTTTCATGGCAAGGAGGGTATGGGGTTTTCTCTGTGAGTTCGTCAAAGGTGAAGGTTGTTGAAAGGTATATTCAAAACCAACCATGTGTTTGAGGGTGCCGCCCTTTCAGGCTTGTATCAAATATTAATCCCTTAGCACAGGGTTTCGTTTCACTACACCCTGTGCTATTACCTTAAGGGGCTTTGCCCCTTGAAACGTAAGGCCAGCACATCAAAATAATATTTAGCCCAGCATTTGGCCCTGGCTTACTTGAAAGAGTTTATTAAGAGTGCTCATATTATGAGCTTCTGCAATCAGAAAAAAAATCTTTCATCCCTTGATTTGCCTGGTATAGAAACTGCCGAGAGAAATCGGAATAAGAGGAATAAAAATTAAAAATTAAAATCAGAAATGAAAAATAACCAATAATAAATAATAAATTAAAAAGTACTGCAGCATCAGGACACCCAAATTTAAGTTATTATTCTTATAACTAACAGTCTTACAAACAATTAAAATTTAAAGAAAACTTACCGCACAAAACAGGAATGGGATTAAACCCCAGGGCAATCCCTGTACCTTATTTCCGAGGCAAGCCTCGGGGAATTAAACCTCAGATTAATCAAGAAAAAATTCTTCAAAAAACATTTCAATGAGACGCGGCACAGGATATTTTTTGATCTCCTGAATATTTACAGGCAAATACCCTTCGGTGCCAATTAAACCTGCCTGATTAACACGGGTTTGCTGCAAAATAATTTCAGCAATCCAGATTAAATATGGATCTTTCGTTTCACGCCATGGTAGGTCACGACGGTTTTCCATATACCATTTTATCAGCTTCGTTGAAAATTTCATTAAAAAGTAATTGGATTTTGTGGTTAATCAGATTATCTTCGTCAAATATTAAGGTAAATCTTGTTTTATAAGTACCTGAAATAAAAAATTTTAACAAAATTCGTTATTTATTTTTAAATTAAAGTAAAATAATTTTATATTTGCACCCCATTAAAAATTTTTTTTTAAATTATTAAAAATATTGGAAACATGACAAAGGCAGAAATTATAACAGAAATTGCTAACCAAACAGGTGCTGAAAAATTAATTGTAAAGGAATGCGTTGAAGCTTTCATGGATTCCGTTAAGAATTCATTGTTGCGCGACGAAAATGTGTATTTGAGAGGGTTTGGCAGTTTTATTATTAAAAAAAGAGCTGAAAAAACAGGTCGGAATATTTCGGAAGAAACAACGATTATCATTCCTGCACATAATATCCCAGCATTTAAACCTGCGAAGTCGTTTGTAAATAACGTAAAAAAGAACGTAAAATAATTAATTACCAACTTAAATCCATCTAAAATGCCTAGTGGAAAAAAGAGAAAACGCCATAAAATGGCGACTCATAAAAGAAAGAAGCGTCTGAGAAAAAACAGGCATAAGAAGAAATAATTTTACCTAATCCATTTTCCGTTGTCAGAAATAAATAGTTTTGACAACGGAAAATTACACCTGAGAACCTGATATTCCCGGGTGCCTCTTATCATAGGCTGGTTCTGCCATGATATTCTTACGAAAACCAATTTTATTGTGAACAAGGAGTTAATAATCGATTCAAAGCCATCTGAGGTTACAATAGCTTTGCTTGAAGATAAACGACTTGTTGAGCTTAATAAAGAAAAGACGAACAATAGTTATGCTGTTGGTGATGTATATCTTGGAAAAGTAAAAAAAATAATGCCCGGCCTAAACGCTGCATTTATTAATGTTGGGCATGATAAAGATGCTTTTCTTCATTACCTTGACCTCGGCCCACAGATCAAATCGCTAAATAAATTCACAAAGCTTAATCTGTCGGGGAAAGTACACCATCTTTCAATTGACAAATTCAACCTCGAAGAAGATATTGATAAGACCGGTAAAATCTCATCAGTATTAAGTTTGAACCAGCAGATAGTTGTTCAAATCGCTAAAGAGCCTATATCCACAAAAGGGCCCAGGGTTTCATCTGAAATCTCTTTTGCCGGTAGATACCTCGTAATGGTTCCTTTTTCTAACCGGGTTTCCATATCCCAAAAGATAAAAAATTCAGATGAGCGCAATAGGCTTAAAAGACTAATTACAAGCATTAAGCCCAAGAATATTGGAGTGATCATTCGGACAGTAGCCCAAAATAAAAAAGTTGCCGACCTCGATCAGGAACTCAAATCCCTGGTCAGAAAATGGGAGGTCTCAATGAAAAAACTTCCCAAAGCTAAAGCACCGCAAAAAATCATTAGTGAAATTGATCGTACCTCTGTTATCTTAAGAGACATGCTTAACGATTCTTTCAATAACATTTATGTTAATAACCATGTGCTTTATGAGGACGTTAAGTCTTACCTTCAAAAAATCGCCCCTGAAAAGCTCGATATTGTTAAATTGTATAATGGAAAAAACACAATTTTCGAGCAATTTAATGTTGATAAACAAATAAAAAGTTCATTTGGTAAAATCGTAAGCATAAAAAGTGGTGCTTATCTCATTATTGAGCACACTGAGGCGCTTCATGTGATCGATATTAACAGCGGACACAGAATCAAAGCACAAGACTCTCAGGAAACTCAAGCTCTGGGAGTTAATATAGAAGCGGCTATTGAAGTGGCACGACAACTCAGGCTCAGAGATATGGGTGGAATCATTGTGGTTGATTTTATTGACATGCATGAATCCGTAAACAGAAAGGCGTTGCATCAAAAAATGAAAGAGGAAATGGCAAAAGACAATGCCAAACACTCAATATTGCCTCCCAGTAAATTTGGACTGGTGCAGATTACTCGTCAGCGCGTACGTCCGGAAATGAATGTTCAAATACTTGAAAAATGCCCGGTTTGTGATGGAACCGGAGAGATCAAACCCAGTATCATTCTTATCGATGAAATAGAAAACAATATACGTTATCTGATTCAGGATCAGAATGAAAGATACATTAATATTGCCACACATCCCTATTTATTTGCTTACCTTACAACTGGAATATTTTCGATTAAACTAAAATGGTTCTTTAAATTCAGGAAATGGATCAGGCTGAAATCGATGAATTCCTATCACTTTCTCGAGTACCATTTTTTCAATAAAAACGGTGACGAAATAAAAATGTAACTGTTGATTAATAAAATTTCAATAGCCCCGTCCTTCAGGGCAGGGAAAGGTTGTAGTCCATCCAACGCCTCTTCAAAATTCGGGAAGTTTAATTAAATCAATATTATTTTTAGTAATTTCGCGATATGGAAATTGTAGTAAGTGGCATACGGCCAACAGGAAACCTTCACCTTGGAAATTACTTTGGTGCAGTAAAGAATTTTGTAAAAATGCATGAAGAAAATGATTGTTTTTTCTTCATTGCTGATTACCATTCGCTCACAACACACCCAACCCCGGAAAACCTGCACGGGAATGTAAAACAAGTTCTGGTTGAATATCTTGCAGCCGGGCTTGATCCGGAAAAAGCAACCATTTACATTCAAAGTGATGTGCCGGAAGTTACAGAACTTTATCTGCTGCTTAACATGAATGCCTACCTTGGCGAACTGGAACGCGTTATTTCTTTTAAAGAAAAAATCAGAAAGCAACCTAATAACATTAATGCCGGCTTACTTACCTACCCTACCTTAATGGCAGCCGATGTGATTATACATAAAGCCGCTAAGGTTCCGGTTGGCAAAGACCAGGAGCAAAACCTCGAAATGATGAGAACATTTGCCCGGCGCTTTAACAGAATGTACAAGGTGGATTATTTTCCCATTCCCGTAGCATATAATTTTGGACAAAGCCTTGTAAAAATACCCGGGCTTGACGGAGTCGGTAAGATGGGGAAATCTGAAGGGGAAGGAAATGCTATTTTCCTCGTTGACCCTCCCGAAGTTATCCGAAAAAAAGTAATGCGGGCTGTTACAGACACAGGTCCCACACAAATGAATCAACACAAACCAGAACCTATTCAAAACCTTTTTACCCTTATGAGCGTTGTCTCTTCTAAGGAAACGGTAACTTATTTTGACGATCAATATAATAACTGCCAGATCAGGTATGGCGATATGAAGAAAAAACTTGCTGAAGACGTAATCGCTTTTACTGAGCCATTCAGGGAGAAAGCCAAAGAATTATCGTCAAACAATGAATACCTCAGAAAAGTAGCTGAAAAAGGAGCTGACCGTGCCCGTGCCAGTGCATCTAAAACCATTAAAGATGTCCGGGAAATTATCGGATTTAAACCATTTTAATAACCAGGTGCATTTTAGCCCCCTCTATGCGTGAACATATTAACAAAGTAATAACAAAAGAAACTGTTGTCCTTGTTGGCCTGATTACAAAAGAACAAAATCAGGAAAAGGCAAACGAATACCTTGAGGAGCTTGATTTTTTAGTAGAGACGGCAGGAGGCACTACTATTAAGCGCTTTTTGCAACACCTTATTCATTCAGATTCACGAACCTTTGTTGGCTCAGGTAAACTCAACGAGATAAAAAACTTCATTACCTCTTCAAATGTTGATATTGTTGTTTTTGATGATGAACTGAGCCCCTCCCAACTACGAAATATTGAACGGATCCTTGAATGTAGAATATTAGACCGAAATAACCTGATCCTGGATATATTCGCCAAACGTGCCAGAACAGCACATTCTAAAACACAAGTCGAGCTTGCTCAATACCAATACTTACTACCGCGCCTGACAGGGATGTGGACACACCTTGAACGACAGAAAGGGGGAATCGGGCTACGGGGACCCGGAGAAAGTGAAATTGAAACCGACCGCCGGATCATCCGTGATCGTATCAGCCTGCTTAAAAAAAAGCTGCTACAAATTGATAAACAAAAAACCACACAACGAAAAAGCAGAGTGGGGTTAGTAAGGGTGGCGCTGGTTGGGTATACAAATGTTGGGAAATCTACCATCATGAATTTGCTTAGCAAATCGAATATTTTTGCCGAAAATAAACTTTTTGCTACGCTCGATACAACTGTCAGAAAAATGGTTATTGATAATTTACCATTCCTGATCTCCGATACAGTTGGGTTTATCCGTAAATTACCTCACAGCCTTGTCGAGTCTTTTAAATCCACCCTTGATGAAGTAAGGGAAGCCGATATTCTTGTCCATATTGTTGACATTTCTCATCCAGATTTTGAAGACCATATAAATGTAGTGAAAGAAACCCTTACCGGCCTTGGTGCCATTGATAAACCAATTATAGTGGTTTTTAATAAGATTGATGCTTATACATTTGTTGTAAAAGAATCTGACGACCTAACACCCAAAACCAAAAATAATTACAGCCTGGATGACATGAAAAAAACCTGGATGGCAAAAACGATTAACCCTTCCATGTTTATTTCTGCCACACAAAAACAGAATATTGTCCAATTAAAGGACGTTCTTTATCAGGAAGTAAAAAAAATTCATAGTCAACGATATCCATACAATAATTATCTTTATTAATTTAGCCTTTCTGTCATAATCTTTTTTCAGGAATGAAACGAATCCACCTGATCCTGTTATCAGTATTATCGGGACTAATCATGAGCGCCGGCTGGCCGGCACGAGGTTTCCCTTTGTTTCTTTTTGTTGGATTTGTTCCGCTGCTATTTATTGAAGATCATATTAGCAAACAAAGAACACAACAAAAACAGTTTAACCGGTTTTCTATTTTCTTTTATAGTTATCCTGCATTTTTTACATGGAACGTACTGACTACATGGTGGATATACAATTCAACTGCAACAGGTGCAATAGTTGCATTCATCTGTAATTCGCTCTTTATGGCTGTTGTGTTTAGCCTTTTTCATGCCACCAAACGATTATCATTTTCACCCGTTGCGGGTTACCTGAGCCTGATTGTATACTGGATTACTTTCGAATATATTCATCAGGCATGGGAGCTTTCATGGCCATGGTTAAACCTGGGAAATGGATTTGCATCTCAAATACAATTGATCCAGTGGTATGAATATACAGGGATTTTTGGTGGGTCGCTCTGGATACTCCTGGCAAACATCATGGTGTTTTTCATCCTTAAAAAAACAAGTTTCTTTACAAAAGGGATCAATATTTCTTTCTGGGCTCTCCTAACATTTTTAGTGTTATGGGTAATTGTCCCTATCTTGATTTCAAAAAACATTTACCAGGATTACCAGGAAACGAAAGATCCGGTGGATATAGTTGTGGTGCAGCCTAACCTGGACCCTTACGGAGAACAATATTGGCTAAGTACCGGGGAGGTGATGGGAAGGGTGTTTTCCCTGGCTGATAAAAATGCGGAAAAGTCAACTGATTTCATCATTTGCCCAGAATCAACCATTCAGGAAAGGCCTCTTTATGAAAGTGAACTTGTTAACTCTACCAGTTATAACTTATTACATGATTACATACAAAAATTCAATAACCTTTATGTCGTAATCGGTGCTTCGACATACAAAATTTTCCAGGAAGGAGAACCATTAACCCATACTGCCCGGAAATTTCATGATGCAGAAAAATATTATGATGCTTATAATACGGCGTTAATGATAGATTCGGCCGGCAAAGTAAATTTTTACCACAAATCAAGGCTAACACCAGGTGTTGAGATTATGCCTTATTCAAAATATTTGGGATTCATCGAAAACGTAGCCATTGATCTGGGCGGCACTGTTGGAAGCCTGGGAACGGATAAAAACCGAACACCTTTCAATATTCCATCAAAATCCATTAAAGTAGCTCCCCTGATTTGCTATGAATCGATTTATGGTGAGTATTGTACTCAATTTATTCGCAATGGGGCTAATTTGATTTTCATCATCACCAACGATGGTTGGTGGGGTAACACACCCGGGCATCGCCAGCATTTGACCTTTTCATCATTGCGGGCAATTGAGGCGAGAAGAAGTATTGCCAGATCGGCCAATACCGGAATATCTGCATTTATTGATCAGCGTGGGGTCATTCACCAGGCAACCGAATACTGGGTGCAGGATGCCATCAGGCAAAGCATCAATGCCAACGACACGCTGACCTTTTACGTAAAAAATGGTGATTACATTGCACGCATCGCCTCTTTTCTAAGTGCGCTTTTGTTATTAATTACATTTTCCACCGCAATTATCAAAAGAAAAAAACTAAGCTGAAAATCCGGTAAAAAGATTTATTTTAACCTTCCAGTTGATCCAGTACAAAAGCGTATGCAAGTGCCACTTCTTTATACTTTTGAAACCTGCCTGAAGCTCCGCCATGGCCGTAATCTATGTGAATTTTAAAGATCAGCAAATGTTCATCTGTTTTCACTTCTCTTAATTTTGCCACCCACCTGGCAGGCTCCCAGTACTGAACCTGAGAATCATGATATCCGGTGGTAACCAACATAGCCGGATATGCCATGGCCTGAACATTTTCATAGGGTGAATACGACTTCATGTAATCATAATACTCTTTATCATTGGGGTTGCCCCATTCGTCATATTCCCCGGTAGTAAGAGGTATGCTCTCATCTAGCATAGTGGTAACAACATCAACAAAAGGTACATCAGCTATAATGCCCCTGAACAATTCAGGCCGCATATTAGCAACAGCTCCCATAAGCAAGCCACCTGCACTTCCACCGGAAGCAAACACTTTTTCGGGATTTGTATAGGATTCCTTTATGAGGAATTCAACACAATCAATAAAGTCGGTAAATGTGTTTTTCTTTTTCAGGAGTTTTCCATCTTCATACCAGCTTCTTCCCATCTCCTGACCACCTCTGATATGAGCTATGGCAAAAATAACCCCCCTGTCAAGCAAGCTTAACCTAACGGAACTAAAACAGGGATCATAGCTATATCCATATGAGCCATAACCTGTAATCCATAAAGGATTGTTGCCATCTCGTTTAATCCCTTTCCGAAAAACAATTGAAACGGGAACAGAGGTACCATCTCCGGCAACCGCAAACAATCTTTTTGCTTCATAGTTAGAAGGGTCAAAATCGCCCACAACCTCATCTCTCTTAAGTAAAGACCTTTCCCGTGTGAACATTTCAAAATCATAGGTTGAACGAGGAGTTGTTAATGAAGTATACACATAACGCAAAACCTTACTATTGAAGTCAGGGTTAATGGAAATCCAGGAATCATATGTTTCTTCCGCAAAACCGATGTAATAATCGTTATCTCCCTGCCAGGCTTTAACTCTCAGTTGAGATAGCCCGTGCTTTTTTTCAGATAACACCAAAAAATCGCTAAAAATCTCAAAATCCTGTAATAACACATCGCTTCTATGAGGAATAACTTCAGCCCAGTTGGATTTACCGGTTTTGTTTACAGGTGTCTTCATCAGGCGGAAGTTCTTAGCTTCAAAATTGGTCCTGATATAAAAGTGCTCCTTGAAATGATCAATATAATACTCCAGGTCTCTTTCACGGGGATATATTATCCGGAAGTCGCCATCAGGATGGTCTGCATCCAGAAATCTGAATTCTGTAGTTAAAGTACTGGAAAGGCTTATTAAAATATAACGTTTGGATTTTGTTTTATAACATGAGGTTGAAAATGTGTTATCTTTTTCCTCATATACCAGCTTATCTTCTGAAATATCTGTGCCTAATTTATGGTTGTATACTTTATAAGGCAACAACGTTTCTTCATGCTTCACAACATAAAAGATTGTTTTATTATCATTCGCCCAGGTAATGCTGCCGGAAGTATTGGGAATAACATCTTCCAGGATCTCACCTGTTTCCAGGTCTTTAAAATAGATAGAATATTTTCTTCTGCTCACTGTATCAACTGAGTATGCCAGCAAACTGTTATTCGTACTAACAGCCATCCCTCCAACATTGTAAAAGGAAAACCCTTCGGCCATTTTATTTACATCAAGCATAACATCTTCAGGATTATCCATGCTCTCCTTTTTCCTGCAGTAAAAAGGATACTCTTTTTCTTTTTCGTAACGGGAATAATAATAAAACCCATCTTTTTTATAAGGAACGGAGGAGTCATCCTTTTTTATTCGCCCCACGATTTCATCATATAACTGTGTTTGAAACTCTTCAGTATGGGCCATCACTAAATCAGTGTAAGCATTCTCTGTTTCAAGAGCTTTCATCACTTCAGGATCATCTCTTTTATTTAACCAGAAATATTTATCTATGCGAATATCACCATGTGGCGAAATAAGCTTCTCTTCGATTATTTTAGCAACCGGTGGTTTCATCATATCTCCTAATATTCAAAATTATAAAAAATTCATGCCTTAATGGCAGCTTCTGTTCGAATAAACTGTCATATTGACACTTATTTTAATGTTTGATTCAAAAAAATGCGTTGGTACAAATATTGGTCTATAAAAGTAAAAAGATTAACCAAATAAATATAGGAGGAAATTAAAATGAATTTAGTAAAATGGAACAACCAGCCAAGATTTTCAGATATGTTTAATAACTTTTTTGACAACGAACTGGATTTTACGCACAGAAAAGAAAGCGGTTGCACACCGAGAACAAATATCATTGAAAATGATAATGCTTTTATACTTGAGTTTGCAGTACCGGGAATGAGTAAAAAAGATTTCAAAATCAACCTTGAAAATACTCTCTTAAGCATTTCAGCTAAGGTTGAAGATGAAAAAAATGAAGAAGTAAACTACACGCGAAAAGAGTTTAACAGTGGTTCGTTTACCCGTTCATTTGTTGTCCCAAAATCAATTGAGGCCGACACGATCAAAGCTGATTATAAAAATGGTATCCTTTCAGTTACCTTACCAAAGAAGGATGCCGACAAGATGAAGGTCAGCAAAGAGATCAAGGTCGCGTAACAAAATCATGTAGTTTTTTTTCATAATCACAAACTCATGACTGCCTGATAGGTGAATGACCGGCAAACATTCACTTATCAGGCAATTTTTTTAAGCGTTTATAGTCTTCACTGGTATTAACATTTACCAATACACTTTCATCCTCTACTTCAACCATTTTTTTAGCATGCCTTTTCAGAAAATCCCTGAAATTCAACTCAGGGTTTTTTTCGGCGATAATATGCTTAATCATTTTTTTTGAAAGCAATACCGGATGCCCTCCCCGTCCTTTAAAACAAGGAACAACATAATCTGTTTCAGCCATTTCTCCTTGCAGAGATTTAAGTACCTGTTTATTAACAAAAGGATTATCAACATTGTGAATAAAGACACAGCTGAATTCATTTAGCTGTCTTAATCCGATTTTAATTGAGTAAAACCGTTCCCACTCAGGATGGAAGTTGGTAACAATAGTAATATTGCTGAATAATTTAATCGGATTGTTTTTCAGAAATGTCTCCCCTTCTTCATTTAAAACAACGATTATTTGCCGGCAACCAAAAGAATTATAGCCGGTTATTATTTTCTCCAGGAAGGTTAGATTTTCATCAAACTTCAATGCAAATTTCGGCCGGCCCATGCGTGTCGATTGCCCTGCCGCCAAAATAACTACTGAATTACACTTATCCGATTTTTGATTTTCACCCATCACTCTGCAAAAGTAACAGGAATAATAACAAACTTTCGGGTGGTAAAGATTTCACATGTAACTGGCAACTTTCAGCCAGGAATACTCTTTTTTATTAAATTTGTTCAATCTATTGAAAGCCATCATATCAATATTGTATGACAGATAATTTCTCAATAATACCTCTCAAAAAATTACTGCAAATTATTTTCAGGCAACTCGATAATGGAGAGAGCCTGTTTGGCATCCCGCATGCTCTGTTTTTTCACCCGGATCACAGCGACCCTTTTCGTTCAAAACGTTTCGATCAATTATTAGAGACGCCATTTGGTGTTGCTGCCGGGCCACACACACAGCTTACACAAAATATTGTTGCTGCATGGTTAACAGGTGCCCGGTTTATTGAATTAAAAACAATTCAAACACTCGATGAATTGAACGTGTCCAAGCCTTGCATCAATATGGGAGATGAAGGCTATAACTGTGAATGGTCGCAGGAATTGAAGATCAAACAATCATTTGACCAGTACCTAAATGCCTGGATTATCATTCATATTCTGAAAGATAAATTCAATTGGGGTGATGAAAAAGACCCCGGAATAATCTTTAATATGAGCGTGGGTTATGACTATGCCGGGATCTTAAAGGAGAATGTGCAATGGTTCCTGGAAAAGATGAATAATTCATCACAAGAATTAATTCAAAAAATTGAGAGCATAACTGATATTTACCCTGATGTTGTCAATCTGGAGATAAATCCTTGCATTTCAAATAATGTTACCCTATCAACCATGCACGGCTGCCCTTCTGATGAAATAGAAAAAATCGGGGAATACTTGCTGGAAGAAAAAAAACTTCATACAGCCATTAAGCTTAATCCAACACTCATTGGCAAAGAAAAGTTACATAGTATATTAAGCAAATCGGGTTTTGAAACACGTGTGCCTGATGCTGCTTTTGAACATGACCTTAAATACGAAGATGCAGTTAATATTATCCACAACCTGCAATTAAAGGCAAATGAGAACAACCTGCAATTCAGCCTGAAACTTACCAATACGCTGGAGAGCCTGAACCATAATAATATCTTTCCATCAAATGAAAAGATGATGTACATGAGTGGCCGGGCACTTCATCCTATTTCAGTTAACCTTGCCGACATGCTTCAAAATGATTTCAACGGTGAACTGGATATTACATTTTCTGCCGGAGTGGATGCATTTAATCTGAGTGATGTCATTAGTTGTGGGCTTTATCCTGTGACTGTTTGTTCTGACCTGTTGAAGCCGGGAGGTTATGGCAGGCTTTTTCAATATGTTGAAGAGCTGAAGTCTGCCTTTTCCAACTATGAAGCAACCTCCATCGATGAATTGATCATAATGAAAAGCGAAATGAAAGATTCAAATGTCAGGACCGGCTCTTTAAACAACCTAAAACATTATTCAAGCCAGACTTTAAAAAACAAAAGGTACAAGAAAACTGCTATCCATGAACCGGATATCAAGACCAGCAGGCCATTAAATTATTTTGACTGCATCCATGCACCCTGTGTTGACACATGTCCTACCAACCAAAACATCCCTGATTACATGCACTTCACGGCAAAAGGAGATTTTAATTCAGCTTTTAAAGTGATCATGCATACAAATCCCTTTCCCCATACAACCGGAATGATTTGTGATCATCTTTGCCAGACTAAATGTACACGTGTCAATTTCGACAGTCCTGTTTTGATAAGGGAAATTAAACGTTTTATTGCCGAAACAGGCCAGACCATTCATGAAAAAACAGACAAAAAAATCAGTGCCGGATTAAAGGCTGCAATTGTCGGAGCTGGTCCATCCGGATTATCCTGTGCCTATTTCCTGGCATTGGCAGGGTTGGAGGTAAACATCTATGAAACAAACCCCAAACCCGGTGGAATGGTATCAGCTGCAATTCCGTCTTTCCGGCTTACCGATGAAGCCATTGACCTTGATATCGAAACAATCAAAAAATCAGGGGTTAATATTCACTATAGAAAAACCATTGATAAGATAGCTTTCGGGCAGCTGAGCAGGGATAATGATTTTGTATATATTGCCACAGGCGCACAACAATCATCTAAGCTTCACATAAAAGGTATAGAAGCCAGGCGTGTTCTTGATCCGCTTGATTTCCTGTTCAATGTGAAAGAAAAAAAACCTACAGGGCTGGGGACTCATGTTGTAATAATCGGGGGAGGAAATACAGCTATGGATGCAGCCCGGACCGCTTACCGGCTTGTTGGAGAACAAGGCAAAGTAACTATTATTTACAGAAGGACCATCAAACAAATGCCGGCAGATACAGGAGAAATAAAAGCGGTGATGGAAGAGGGGATTGATATCATTGAATTAACGGCTCCCCTTAGGGTCAACACAAAGAATGGTAAAGCTATCTCCCTTTCATGTTGCAGGATGAAACTTGGCGAAAAGGACAATAGTGGAAGGCCCAGTCCCGTGATGATCCCTGACTCTGAATTTAATCTTAATCTCGATACAGTAATCCCGGCTATTGGTCAGGATCTTGCTATTGATTTCATAGATGTCAGTCTGCTAAAAACAAAATCAGGCTTTTATGAAACACAAATACCCGGAGTGTTCATTGGAGGCGATGCCATGCGAGGTGCCTCAACAGCCATAAATGCTATTGGCGATGGTAGAAAGGCGGCTCAGGAGATCATTAACAAAGCTGGAATGAAATTTGATCCGGCACTGAAAAATAACAGGCCTCACCTCACCTTGAGTAACCACATGGTAGCCAGAGCAAAAAAGGTAAACCCTGTTAACATTAATGAGACATCGCTCCTTAATCGCAAAAATTTCAAGCTTGTTTCATCCACTTTAACCGAGGAAGAAGCGATAAAAGAGGCATCAAGATGTCTGTTTTGCGACGAGGTTTGTAATATTTGTACTACTGTTTGCCCAAACCTCGCTTTTCATTCATATGATACTGCCCCGGTCAACTACAAGCTACAGAAAATCATTAATAAGGGTGGAAAGTATGTAATTATTGAGGATAATTCCTTTGAGATCAACCAGAAATATCAAATTCTCCACATTGCTGATTGGTGTAACGAATGTGGTAATTGTTCCACTTTTTGCCCTTCTTCCGGCTCCCCTTATAAGGACAAACCGCATTTGTACCTCAGCAAAGATGCATACAATGCTGATGATGAAGGGTATTATCTGGAAAACAAAGAAGATGAATTAATTTTATACCAAAAAAGCAAAGAGAAAAAATCAATGCTTACTTTGAATAATAAAATGCTTAGTTACAAAGCCAATGGCTTCCTGGTTATACTTGACCAATCGACCTTAAGGATAATTGATTTTGAAAACACAGAAAAAAACTCCAAAGGAATAAGTTTACAGAATGCTGCAGAGATGAGTATTATTTTGCAGGGTGCAAAATCATTTTTTAAACATTTAACGACATGAATAACAGAGAAAAAGTATTAGAAAATACGATAAAAAGATGCAGGGACAGACACATTATCCTTCCTACATACAAACAAATGAGAGATCCGGGTCTTATCCCTGAAAAAATTAAGGAGAAGCTTAAAAGTATAGGCTTATGGGATTTGAACTCATTAAACATGTTTCGTATTACCTGGAAAAATGAACCAGTGGCATTTGGAGGTGGGTTTGGAGATGTAAATTACCTCGAATTACCCACTGAGTTAACAGGAGTTAAAGCAAGGATTATTATGCTGGTTGGTAAATTTTTCCCTACCGGCTCTCATAAGGTAGGTGCCACATTTGGGCCCCTTGTTGAAAAATTAATCACAGGCCGGTTTGACCCAACCAGACAAAAAGCCCTCTGGCCGTCAACAGGAAATTATTGCCGTGGTGGAGCTTATGATTCCTATTTGCTGGACTGTGATTCTGTTGCTGTTCTTCCGGAAGGAATGTCGCAGGAAAGATTCGATTGGCTACACAAGGTGGGCGCAGAGGTCTTTGCAACCCCTGGTTGCGAAAGTAATGTAAAAGAGATCTATGACAAAGTGAAACTCCTGCTTGCGGAAAGAGGAGATGAGATTGTAAACCTAAACCAGTTTGATGAAATTGGCAATCCCCTTTGGCATTATGCAGTGACCGGCCCGGCAATGGAAGAAGTTTTCAATTCGCTAAAAAATAAAAATGACAGATTCAGCGGTGTCTTTCTAACACAAGGTTCAGCAGGCACTTTGGGAAGCACTGATTTTCTAAGAGAAATATATCCAAACATTAAGGTGTGTGCGGGTGAAGCACTTCAATGCCCTACACTGTTACTGAATGGGTTTGGTGAGCACCGTATCGAAGGAATTGGCGACAAACATGTTCCCTGGATACATAACGTAAAAAACATGGATCTTGTTGCAGGAATCGACGATACGCCGAACATGCGCATCATGCAATTATTCAATGAAGAAAATGGAAAATCATTTCTTAAAAATGAAATTAATATCAACCCCACCCTGGTTGATGATTTGGAATTATTGGGAATTTCGTCCATTGCAAATTTAATGGGATCAATTAAACTGGCAAAATATTATGAAATGAACGAGCATGATGTAATCTTAACCGTTGCTACAGACTCGATGGAACTGTATCAGACAAGACTGGCAGAGGAAAAAGAAAAACATGGGGAGTTTGACAATAAAGCAGCTGCCATTAGCTTTGAGGCTGATTTAAAAGGGATAACCATTGACCATATCATTGAAATGAATTATTACGAGAAAAAGCGTATGCACAACCTCAAATACTTTACATGGATAGAGCAGCAAGGAAGATCCGTAGAAGAACTGAATGCGCAATGGTATGATGATAATTACTGGAAATCGCGCTATGCCAAAGTGGAAGAGTGGGATGAACAGATCATGGAGTTTAATGAAAGGACCGGGGTTTTGAAGGAGTATCTATAAATCTTAACGCTACGGGCGTTTAAAGAATGTTTGGAGTATGAAAAATAAAAAAAGAAATACCGGTTTCGTTTATCAATGCGTTAATTGCGGGAAGCAATTCGATGAGCACGAAGCTTTGTACCTCTGTCCTCAGTGTACAAAATCAAATCAACCATCAGAGCCACCAAAAGGTGTTTTGAAAACAATTTATGATTACAAAAATTTAAACCTTGCAGCTCCTTCAAAACCTGTTAGTTTATGGAAAAAACCCGCAAACATCTGGAAAATATATCAGCAAATAAAAGATCGATTTGTTGACCTGCTACCAATAAAAAATATGGAAAGCCTCCCAAACCTTCGTATTGGGAACACACCTTTGTATTCAATAGACAAATTAGACAATACAAAACTGACGTTTCAACTTTTCCTGAAAGACGACACGCAAAATCCAACCTCCTCATTAAAAGACAGAGCCTCAGCTGTGGTTTCGGCCTATGCAAAAGAAAAAGGATTTGATACTATCATTACTGCTTCCACGGGCAATGCCGGCTCTTCCCTGGCAGGTATTTGTGCCTCACAAGGACAAAAAGCTATCATAATAGTTCCGGAAACAGCGCCCCTTGCCAAGCTGACCCAAATCATTATGTATGGAGCTACTATTGTTACGGTAAAAGGGACATACGATGATGCATATGACTTGAGTATTAAAGCAACCGAAGAATTTGGCTGGTATAACAGGAATACCGCCTTCAATCCACTTACCATTGAAGGGAAAAAAACAGTCGCGTTCGAACTTTATGAGCAACTGAATTTTACTATTCCTGACAAAATTTTTGTCCCTGTTGGCGATGGTGTTATCATATCGGGCCTTTACAAGGGTTATGAAGATTTACTTATGCTAAACATCATAGAAAAAATGCCAACTATTGTTGCTGTTCAGTCAAAAGGCAGTGATAATCTGGTTAGGAACCTTCAAAACAAACTTTTTCATATCGAACCCAGTGCCACCATTGCTGATTCTATTTCAGTGGATATCCCACGGAATTTTTACATGACGCAACAGTTCCTTCAAACGTACAATGGGGAATCTTTAACAGTATCTGATGATGAAATATTGATGGCTTCAGCTATTTTAGCAAGGAATACAGGTTTATTTGCGGAGCCTGCTGCTGCTGCTGCTTTTGCCGGATTTCTATCTTATCACAACAGCAATAAATTACCCGACGACTCTGATAACGTTGTGCTGATAACCGGTAGCGGATTAAAAGACCTCAAAGCTGTCAACACACGAATGGAAATACCTAAATCCATTAAGCCGTCAATCGAGGAGTTAAAAAAAATAATGCAATGATCACATACTTCCTGAACGGTATAAAAATGACTTTCTCAGGTGATCCTGGAAAATCGCTATTAAATCACCTGAGGCTTGATTTAAATATAACATCTGTTAAAGACGGATGCTCCGGGCAGGGCGTCTGTGGGGCCTGTACAGTAGAGATCAATGGAAAAGCGAGACTTGCCTGCACCACGAAAATGAAAAACCTGGATAATGCTCACATAAACACAACAGAAGGATTACCCGTAGACTTCAAAAAAATTATCGGTGAAGCATTTGTAGAAAAAGGAGCGGTACAATGTGGTTTCTGCTCCCCAGGCATTCTTATGAGAGCCAAAGGACTGTATAATATTAACCCATCTCCTTCGCGGCATGAGATCACAAAAGCTATCTCTCCGAACTTGTGCCGGTGTACCGGGTATGTTAAGATCATTGACGCCATTGAAGCAGCTTTTAAAAAACTTAACGGGGAGGTAACAGGATTACCGGCAGAAAAATCTGCCCGCATTGGCAAGCCTTATCCTAAATACCAGGCACTTAAAACCACCTTTGGAGAACGTGATTTTGTAAATGATATTTCTTTTGAAGGAATGGTTTATGGAGCCTTAAAATTCAGTGATCATCCCCGGGCCAAAATAATCAGGATCGACACCTCTTATGCGATGCAACTTGAAGGAGTTATCAGGATATTCACATCCAATGATATTCCGGGAAAAAGATATACCGGCCTGATATTCCATGATTGGCCTTTGATGGTTGACGAAGGGGATGTTACAAACTACATTGGGGATGTACTGGCAGGCGTTGTGGCAGAAACAGAAGAGATAGCCCGCAAAGCAGTAAGTTTAATAACAGTGGAATACGAAATATTAGAACCTGTTACTGATATGCATGATGCTATTAATCCAAACACTGTTCAGGTTCACCGGGGCCAGTCGAATGTTTTAGAAACATGTGCCATTCAATATGGGAATGTAGATAAAGCATTTGAACAGGCAGCATTTATCTCAAACGGCATCTATGAAACCCAGCGAATCGAACATGCTTTTCTTGAAACGGAAACTGCCATTGCTCTTCCTGAAGATGACGGTCTTAGGCTTTATAGCCAGGGGCAGGGGATTTATGTTGACAGGCGAATGGTTGCAAAAATCCTTGATCTGAATGAAGAAAAAGTAAAAGTGGTGCAGGTGCAAAATGGAGGTGGCTTTGGAGGTAAAGAAGACATAACCGTTCAGGGACATGCTGCTCTTTTTGCCTACTTGCTTGGGTTGCCTGTAAAAGTACACCTCACCAGGGAAGAATCTATTAGGATGCATCCAAAACGCCATCCTGTATGGACGGATATGACGCTCGCATGTGATAAAAACGGGAAATTCACTGCAGTAAAACTTAAAGCAATTGGGGATACCGGGGCTTATGCTTCTGTCGGAACAAAGGTGATGGAAAGAGTTGTGGGCCATGCAACAGGAGGGTACACGGTTCCAGCTGTTGATATAAGTGTTAAAACCGTTTATACCAACAACATACCTTCAGGTGCCATGAGAGGATTTGGGGTTCCACAGGTTGTTTTTGCCCTGGAAGGTTGCATCGATGACCTTTGTAAAAAGGGAGGATTCGACAGGTGGTTAATTCGCTTTAATAATGTACTTGAAGATGGTTCAAAAACTGCGACCGGCCAAATTCTAAAAGGGGTTGGACTTAAAAAAACGCTGCTTGCCCTTAAAGAACCCTTCTACAAAGCAAAATATGCCGGATTGGCTTGCGGAATAAAAAATACCGGTGTGGGCAATGGAATGATCGATGATAGCGAAGTAAAAATACACATTGCATCGAAAGAAAAGGTCATCATCCATCATGGCTGGACGGAAATGGGTCAGGGTGTTCATACTATGGCTGTTCAAACACTACATGAAGAAACAGGTATTGACCCGGCAATAATGGAGGTGAAAGTAGAAACAGATTCCGGATTGCCAACAGGAATGACAACCTCTTCGCGTGCAACCGCATTGGTTGGAAATGCCATTATCAATGCTGCAAAAGCCCTGAAAGAGGACCTGGCAAAAGGCACACTGTCGCAATTAAAAGGAAGAACGTATAAAGGTAAATACGTGTGTGACTGGACATGTAAGCCTGATGATGAGGTCAATAACCCCATTATTCATTTTGCCTATGGCTATGCCTCACAGCTTGTTACTTTAGATAAAGACGGGAAAATTGAAAAAATTTATGCGGCTCATGATGCAGGGAAGATCATGAATTCCATGCTGTTTGAAGGACAGATACAAGGTGCTGTTTGCATGGGATTAGGGTATGCTTTAACCGAGAATCTTCCAATGAAGAACGGATATCCTGAAAGCCTGAAATTAAAAGATACCGGCATTTTAAGATCAAAAGAGATGCCGGAAGTGATTGTTATCGGTATTGAAGAAAAAGATCCGGTTGGCCCTTACGGAGCAAAAGGAATTGGAGAAATCGGAATGGTTCCCACCGCTGCCGCTGTTGCCAATGCACTTTTTGCCTTTGATGGGGTGAAAAAAAACAAACTACCTATTAATAAGACGCCATGATAATTCTAAAAAACGCTACATACATCGACTGGAAAACCTTCGACTTCATCAAAACAAACCTTTTGATTGAAGAAGGAGAAAATGGTGCTGTCAAGTTCCTCAATACCCTTGAAGGGCTCAATGCGGATGATAGTATTATCGACTGCACGGGTAAATATGTTACCAAATCGTTTGCAGTCGGACATCATCATGTTTATTCTGCCCTGGCAAGAGGAATGCCTGCTCCGAAAAAAACGCCCACGAACTTTTATGAAATTCTGCAATATATCTGGTGGGCACTCGACAAAAAACTGGACAAAGATATGATCGAAGCCAGCGCCCTGGCGACTGCCATGGCTTGTGCAAAAGCAGGATCTACTTTTGTTATCGACCATCATGCATCGCCAAATAATATTGAAGGTTCATTGGAAATCATTGCCGGCGCTTTTAAGAAAGTTGGTATTAGTCATTTGCTTTGCTATGAGATCACTGACAGAGATGGATTGGACAAAGCAGAAAAAGGGCTTGCGGAAACAGAAAACTACTTAAAAAACCACCAGGGCCTTATCGGACTGCATGCTTCCTTTACAGTTGGGGAAGAAACCCTGAAAAAAGCCACTGATCTGATGCAAAAAAAGAATTCAGGGATCCATATTCATGTGGCAGAAGATAAATATGATCAAAAACATTGCCTCAGAAATTATGGCAAACGCGTTGTTGAAAGGCTCCATGAATATGGTGTTTTGAACTCTTCAAAAACGATTCTTGGGCATTGCCTGCACATTGATGATCATGAACGTGAATTAATTAATACTTCTAAATCCTTTGTAGTTCAAAACACAGAGAGTAACCTTAATAATAATGTTGGCTATTTTTCATCAAAAGGAGTAGGTGAAAACATCATGCTTGGAACAGATGGTATGCACAGTGATATGCTTCGAAGCGCTAAAGCAGCCTATTTTGTCGGACAAGGGTTCGACACAATTAATTTTTCTTCAGCATACACCCGTTTTAGAAAGGTTCATCATTATATTAATGCCAACAATTTCAAAGGTGATGGCGAAAACAATCTTGTGGTTCTTAATTATGATTCACCAACCGAAATAAATAAAGAGAACTTCCCGGGCCATTTCATTTTCGGAATAAATTCAAATCATGTCCGTGATGTGATATCAAATGGCAAACTGATTGTAAAAGATGGCATTATTCAAACTGTCAATGAGCAGAACATGCTGGGATTTACTCAGGAACAATCGCTCAGGCTCTGGGAAAAGTTAAAAACCTGTTAGGGAATCAAAATATTAATTTTTACAATGAATATCCTCATAAAAAACGGGACAATTGTAACATCCACAAAAAGCATCAAGGCTGATATTTTTGTTAAAAATGGGAAAATAGATCAAATAGAGAAGGGTCTCATCACAAACAAATCAGCTGATAAGATAATAAATGCTGATGGCTATTACATCTTTCCCGGCGGGATAGATCCACATGTCCATATGCATCTGCCTACTCCGGCCGGATATTCATCAGACGATTTTTTTTCGGGAAGCCGGGCTGCCCTTTATGGCGGAACAACCACGTTACTTGACTTCGTCACTCCCCGAAAAGGTCAACCGTTAAGGGAAGCGCTTGAACAAAGAAAAAGAGAGGCCCTTTTAAGCCTGGTGGATTACTCTTTTCATGTCAGCCCTGTTGAATGGCGGGATACAATGGCCGAAGAAATTAAATCGTGTGTTGTAGAAGAAGGAATTGGGTCGTTTAAAGTATATATGGCCTATAAAGAGACCATCGGTTTAAATGATGAAAATTTGTTTAAAGTAATGACTGCAGTAGGTAAAGCCGGTGGAATTGTAATGGCCCATTGCGAATTAGGGGACGAAATAGAAAAAATAAGAGACTCCTTTGCCGGGGAAAATAAAATTGAACCCAAGTACCATCCTTTATCACGCCCACCCAACCTGGAATCTGAGGCAGTTAAAAAAGCAATTAAACTTGCAAAAGCCACCAACTGTCCGCTTTACGTTGTTCATGTCTCAACAAAAGAATCCCTGTTGCACATCAGTGAGGCTCAAAAGAGAGGGCAAAAGGTGTATGCGGAAACCTGTCCGCAGTACCTCCTGCTTAACGATTCAATGTATGAAGGAAGCTTCAGGCAAGCATCACCTTATGTTATGAGCCCTCCTTTGAGAAAGTCAGATGACAATGAAGCTCTTTGGGATGGTATTATCGATGGAACCATTCAAACTATTGGTACAGATCACTGCCCTTTTATGCTTGAACAAAAAATGGCCGGAACAGGTGATTTCAGGAAAATCCCTAACGGGGCAGGAGGCATTGAGCATCGTCTTGCGTTGCTTTACTCTTATGGGGTATTGAAAAACAGGATATCCATCAACCGTTTTGTTGATATCATTTCCACAAAACCCGCAAAGATCTTTGGCTTATATCCTTCAAAAGGAGAAATTGCCATTGGCAGTGATGCCGATCTGGTCATATGGAATCCGGAAAAAGAAAATACTATTTCAGCAAAAAGCCATCATCAAAATTGTGATACAAACATTTATGAAGGCTTCAAAACAACTGGCGCGCCTGAATATGTTATGGTAAATGGGATGATTGCACTAGAAGAAGGAAAACTAATCACTACTCCGATAACCGGGAAATTTTTGAAAACTTGTTAATTGTCAAGCTTCTTTTTAATTCATAAACTTTATGTAAATAGCTATCAATAGCCCCGCCTTTCAAGGCTGGGATTAAAAAGCAAGCTACGCAGCCCTCTCCAAAATTCAGGCTAATTAGACAAAATAATTTTTTTAGTTATTATTTTATTATTTCCTATTTGCGCTTGTAAGAAATACATTCCCGGAGGAAATTTATCACCTTTATAATTGATTGTTTTCAAACTTATCATATTTCCCCCTTTTTTCATACTTCCTTTATAAACAGTTTGAATTAGATTGCCTGAATTATCAAAAAGATTCAGTATTACATTTTGATCGTCAACAAGGCTAACTTTAATAGTAGTGTTTTCTATAACAGGATTTGGGAAGATTTCTAAAGAAGGCATTAATTCGTTTTTCTTCTCGTCAATGTTTACCAAATCAAGATCGAGTAAAATCAGGATCGAAAATAAACCATAATCCGTATTGATAAACAAACTGTCTTCAATTATGTTAGATACATCGGGAAATACTGGAATAGCAGGTAAAACATTGAAACATAATGAATCGTTTGGTGATAATAAGGTTGGTTGTATATTATCTGGCTCGGTATAAAAATACCAATCATAATTCCCCAAAAAAATATTATTAATGCTTACATCAAGTAAAGAAATATTTTTTACAGTTACCGGAACACCACCTATTGAGTATCCATCCAAAAAAAGAATTGTGTCGGGTGATATATCAATAATTTCAATAAGTTGGTATTCTTGTAACTCAAAATCAATATTTGAGGTTGTTTGACCGGCATTAACCACAACATTTTCTATCGTTTGTGGTAAATACCCTTCTAATTTTGCAGTTACATTATAAGGACTGCCTTGCGGACAGATTGTAATTATATAGTAACCACTTGGATCGGGGTAAACAGTTGCACCAATACCAACAAGCACATCTTCCACGTTTCCGTTTCCACCTGATAAAGTAACTGTTCCTTCTATATAGCCGGGGTCTTCAATCTCGTAACTTTCATAAAACCCCATATCAATTACAGCAACACCATCACCGTTTCCATCCTGAATTCTGTTGTTAAAGAAATAATCATAAAACGGGAGGTTTAACCCGGAAGTATCCGCAGTACCCGACTCCACGCAAGGGCTATAACAAGCTATTGTATAATCATGATTTTCAGGATCGGTAAATTCAGGATCAGTAAAAATATTACCGCCAAGATCCGTTGCATAAGGTGGTAAACCGTTTTCAATACAACAATGACTAAGAGAACAAATTGATGTAGGTAAAAAGTCTTCTGAATTTCCCCAGAATATGCAATTATAAATCTTAGGATTTCCATACTGGCTGTAACAACCATAATAATTATTAACAATAGTATTATTGATAAGCCGTATAAACTCACTGTTACCCGAAATGGCTCTAAAGCAATTTTCTATCAAATTACCCGTAATTTCTCCTGTACTACCACCCGATATTCCCTTGTAAAAATCTGAAATATAATTATTGTAAACAATTGCCTTTTCTAAAGTTAAGTATTCAATTGCACGATAACCCATTTGTATCATTCCCGGTCCGTAAAAAATATTCTCGCAAATAATCGGTTCACAATTATCCATGATACGAATAGATGAAAATCCAGGGGATCCAGAAGGCGTTGTTCTATCAAAGATATTTTGTCTTATTATTGGGGCTGAATTGTTTTCGCACCGGATGCCCCATTTACGACCTTTATAGATAATATTATTTTCGATAGTTGGAGAAGATTGACTGCAATAGATAACATTCGATAAACTGTATGCATATAATTTGAACCCAACTAATCTTGAGCGATACGTTTCCGACCCGGTAAAATAAACAACATAGCCACTTCCATAGTATGTAATAACAGTAGAATCCATATAAGCCGGATCATTTGTTAAAATAAACAAACTTCCAACTAAAATTTCTTTTCCTGAAAACACTATCCACTCTTGATAAATCCCGGGATAAACAAGTACCGTGTCCCCATCCGATGCATAGTCAATTGCATCCTGAATTTCCGAAAATTGTTCCGGCACTTTAATAATCTCTGTAAAAGCTGTTTTTAAAGTCAGGCTTTGAAGTATTATTGCAAGGAAAATAATATTTAATATTTTCATTTTGTTTTTACTATAAAATATGAGATCCTGTTTTTCGTTTCTGTTAGAATCTCTAACAAGATTACAATAATATAAAGGTAATACTAATATCTGATTCCTCATTACTATTCCTGATTAACCGTTTCGGATAAATCAATGATTCAGCTGGCGTACGTTTGCAACCCGTGTCTCATTGTCAGATCCCAGATCAAGTCTGGGATGACGTGTCAACGTGGGAAGAGGGAGGAGGTTTTTGCTTTGCAAAAACCTCCTCCCTCTTCTAAAAAAAAACATAAACAACGTCATTCTGGACTTGATCCAGGATCTCCCTGAACTTCACACGTAGCACTTTTCAAAATTCAAGGTGGGGATTATGGCGCGCGTTTGCAACGCGTGCCTCACTGGATTCTCCTAATTAGACAAAATAATCTTTTTAGTTATTATTTTATTATTTCCTATTTGCGCTTGTAAGAAATACATTCCCGGAGGAAATTTATCACCTTTATAATTGATTGTTTTCAAACTTATCATATTTCCCCCTTTTTTCATACTTCCTTTATAAACAGTTTGAATTAAATTGCCTGAATTATCAAAAAGATTCAGTATAATATTTTGATCGTCAACAAGGCTAATTTTAATAGTAGTATTTTCTATAACAGGATTCGGGAAGATTTCTAAAGAAGGCATTAATTCGTTTTTCTTCTCGTCAATGTTTACCAAATCAAGATCGAGTAAAATCAGGATCGAAAATAAACCATAATCCGTATTGATAAACAAACTATCTTCAACTATGTTAACCTTATCGGGATTGGTGATCATATCAGGTAAAACATAGAAACATAATGAATCGTTTGGTGATAATATGGTTGGTTCAATATTATATGGTTCGGTATAAAACGCCCAATTATAACAACCAAAAAATATATCATTAATATTTACATTAATTAAAGAAATATTTTTCACGGTTACCGGAACTCCAACCCAAACTGAGTAATCATCTAAAAAAAGAATGGTATCGGGTGATACTTCAATTACTTCAACAGGTTGGTATTCTTGTAGCTCAAAATCAATATCCGAAGTTGTTTGACCGGCATTAACCACAACATTTTCTATCGTTTGTGGTAAATACCCTTCTAATTTTGCAGTTACATTATAAGGACTGCCTTGCGGACAGATTGTAATTAAATAGTGGCCGCTTGAATCGGGATGAACAGTTGCACCAATACCAACAAGTACATCTTCCACATATCCGTTTCCACCTGTTAACGTAACTGTTCCTTCCACATATCCGGGGTCTTCAATCTTAAAACTTTCATAAAACCCAATATCAATTACAGCAACACTATCGCCGTTTCCATCCTGAACCCTGTTGTTAAAAAAATAATCATAACGCGGGAGATTTAATCCGGTAGTATCCGCAGTGCCCGACTCCACGCAAGGGCTATAACAAGCTATTGTATAATCATGATTTTCAGGATCGGTAAATTCAGGATCACTAAAAATATTACCGCCAAGATCAATTACATTGAGGGGCAAACCGTTTTCAATACAACAATGCTTTATAAAAAAATTTGATAAATTATAAAAATTTACTGAATTTCCCCAAAAAATACAATTATAAACCTCAACATTCCCAAATTGGCTTATAAAGCCGGTTTGATTATTAACAAACGTGTTATTAATCAAGCGCAGATCATCATCAAAAACTACAATTCCCATAAAACAGTTTTCTATCAAATTGCCGGTAATATCCCAAATATTACGTCCAAAGCTGTGGATGTTTATACCATAATAATAATTGGAAAAAGTATTATTGTAAACAATAACCTTTTCTGTGGAATAATATTCTATTCCCTGATTATCCAGACCAGCACTTCCTGTACCAATAAATATATTACCAGTAATAATTGGTTCACTGTTTATGATACGTATAGATGAAATTCCAGGGTTTAAAAAAGTATTTTGTTTTATAAATGGAGCTGAATTATTATCGCACCTTATACCATATTGATAACCTCCATCGATAATATTATTTTCGATAGAAGGAGATGAATGGCCACAATGGATGATACTCGTAAAACTGCTTTCAGTTAATGTGAACCCAACTAATCTTGAGAGATATGTATCCGACGATCCAAAATAGACAGCATAGCCACCTCCTGAGTATGTAATAACAGTAGAATCCTTGTAAGCCGGATTATTTGTTAAAACAAATAAACTTCCAACTAAAATTTTTTTCCCTCCAAATACTATTTGTTCTTGATAAATCCCGGGATAAACAAGTACCGTGTCCCCATTCGATGCGTAGTCAATTGCATCCTGAATTTCCGAAAATTGTTCAGGTACTTTAATAATCTCTGCAAAAGCTGTTTTTAAAGTCAGGCTTTGAAGTATTATTGCGAGGAAAATGATATTTAATGTTTTCATTTTATTTTTACTATTAAATATGAAATTCAGTATTGAGGGCATAAAGTGCAATCAAATTTCGTAAAATTTATTAACATTTCCAATCCATATAATAATAATCGCAATAATCATGTTGGCTTATCTAATTAAAACGACATTGGCAAGAGGTGGCAGATTGTGCGGTTATTGCTTCGTTTGTAAAAATGTCATTGATTTATCCGAAATGATAAATGAGGAATATTTAATCAGGAATATTAATGAGAAATAACCAATAATAAATAAGAAATGAGGAAGTTTTGCTGGCGACTTGAGTGTTCCATTGCGAAAAACGGGAGCACTACTCCGATATCCGGGAAGTTTTTAAAAATTTCGAATTGACAACGTTCATTTTATAAGACGTTCGTTCCAAATTTCCTTGAGGACATCTCCAATCTTAAAAAATTCTTTTTCTGTGAATTCATCTGTTTTGGCATTATTACACCAATAACAACACATTACAGAATTCTCCCTGGTATATTCTTCATTAGGCCATTTTCTGTCAATCTCAAAAGTAAAACCCCGGGTTGGTTTCTTCTTGAATATTTGCTCCTTGTCTATAAGTTCGTTTATCTTTTCAATCGTGATGCCGCAATAATAACAATGATCTGATTCTAATAATTTGGTGAAATCAATAAATGGGAAGACTGTTTCAAAATTTGAGATGTAATCCTTTTGCAAAGTTTTAATAATACCTAAATTATTATCTCTCCAGATTTTCATGTTTTCATAGAGATCATCAATTGTAAGCATAGTCTTAACAATGTAATCAGTTTTGTTTGGAATCTTACTGAAAGGGACAGTTGTGTCCCAATTCCAATATTTTGTAGTGTAAACGGTAACGAGGTCTTTAGAAATAACAAATTTTCCAAAATCTTCCAGGGAAATACTTTTTACATCATCCTGCAAGTATTTGTCAAATAGATATAATTTAAATTTGGATTCAAAGCTCTGTCTGGCTTTTGACTGGTATTTTGCTTTAATATTACTATTGTTCATGTTTATTTATATTGTTGATCCATTAAAACTTTGTAATCCTCGGATATATCTTCAACCAAAGACTTAAATGCTTCAGAATTTTCTCCATTTTCATAAAAATCCGAAATGAACTTCATGCTTTTTGTGTCTTCCCGAAAACTGATGGTTTTCTCCCGTTTTTTCCAGACTAACCAACCCCAGGATATATCTCTCGACTCCCAATTGTACTTATCAAGTAAGTTATTTTTAATCCGGTCTATATTTTCCGGTAGGGGGGATTTTTTTAAAGCTCGCTCCCATTTCATAATATTGTCTTTATAAGCCATAACGCCGTATTGTAAATAATCTCCCAATTCAACTTTCAGCTTTAGTGAATAATCATCAATTGAAAAAAGATCAATAACCAGCCCATAGCCCTTATTATTTCTTACACCGTCATAGTAATTTTTGATAATTCTATTATTCCATTGTGATATGATGGTGTGCTGATGAAAAAATCTCACTTTCATTGAATTATCACTGAAATTAGTTTTAAGCAATTCCCAGAACTTTTCCTGCCTTTCGATTAAAAACCACTTAAAGGAACTTTTTAATTCCAAAAGAGATTCCAGATTTGATTGATCAATTGTAATTAATTCTTCAAGTTTTGTAGCCAT
>JAGLWB010000065.1 GCA_023133655.1 Bacteroidales bacterium | reverse complement strand
TCAATTTTACAAAATTATGTCTCAGTTTATTAGTATCAAATCCCGTATCCTATACGAAGACAACCACATCTTAATTCTCAACAAACTTCCTTCTGAAATTGTACAAGGGGATAAAACAGGTGATGAATCATTGGTTGAGACACTTAAGAGGTACCTGAAAGAAAAGTACAATAAACCAGGGAATGTTTTTTTAGGAGTCGTACATCGCCTTGACAGGCCGGTGAGTGGGGCCGTAGTATTTGCCAGGACCAGCAAAGCATTGAGCAGATTAAATGAAATATTGCGAGAAGGAAAATTACAAAAAACTTACTGGGCCGTCGTAAAAAACAGGCCGCCAAAAGAGGAGGATCATCTTATTCATTACCTGACAAGAGACACTAAAAAGAATAAATCATTTGCTTTCAACAGAGCAAAAGGCGATGCCAAGAAGGCGGAGTTAAAATACCGCTTGATCAGGTCCAGTGATAACTTTTATCTCCTTGAGATTCAACTATTAACAGGGCGGCACCATCAGATAAGAGCACAGCTTTCAGCTGTAGGATGTCCGGTAAAAGGTGACCTGAAATATGGCTTTCCAAGAACGAATGAAGATGCCTCAATCCATCTGCATGCCAGGAAGATTGAATTTATTCATCCGGTGAAGAAAGACCGTATTGAGATTATTGCAGAACCTCCACTGAATGATCCTTTATGGAAGTATTTCAGTTAAATCCGTGTTTAAAAGCAATCCATTTTTACTGTCAATCAGAAAACCCGATATTTGTGATCCTTTTTTTAATAATTATATACCTTTGCAAAATGAAGTTAAAATGGCTGAAATAATTAATAAAACGTACTAAATCATTTAAGACATGAATATAACAGAAACAATGACCTCTCAACAATTGATGCAACTCGAAGATAAATACGGTGCACATAATTATCACCCATTACCTGTTGTTCTTTCAAGAGGTGAAGGAGCATTTGTATGGGATGTAGAAGGCACACGTTATTATGATTTTCTTTCTGCTTATTCAGCTGTGAACCAGGGACATTGTCATCCCAGGATCGTTAATGCTATGATAGGCCAGGCTTCTACGCTGACTCTTACATCCCGGGCTTTTTATAACGATGCCTTAGGTCCTTATGAAGAATATATTACAGAATATTTCGGTTATGATAAAGTATTGCCCATGAACACCGGTGCCGAGGGGGATGAAACGGCAATCAAGCTATGCCGTAAATGGGCTTATGAAAAGAAAGGAATCCCGGAAAATGAAGCAAAAATTATTGTTTGCGAGGGTAATTTCCATGGCAGGACAGTGACTGCTATCTCTATGTCGACTGATCCGGATGCCAGGAATGGTTTTGGCCCTTATACTCCAGGGTTTGTAACTATTCCATATAATGACATCCCGGCACTTGAAGCGGCACTTGAAGACCCTCATGTGGCCGGTTTTCTGGTTGAGCCCATTCAGGGAGAGGCTGGTGTTTTTGTCCCTGATGAAGGATATATTTCCAACGCTTACAATCTTTGTAAAGAAAAAAATGTTCTTTTCATTGCTGATGAGGTGCAAACAGGCCTTGCCAGGACGGGAAAACTACTTGCCTGCGACCATGAGAATATAAAGCCTGATATCTTAATACTTGGGAAAGCGCTCTCAGGAGGTGTCTATCCTATTTCTGCAGTGCTGGCAGATGATGAAGTCATGCTTACTATCCAGCCCGGGCAACATGGTTCCACTTTTGGTGGTAATCCTATTGCTGCAAAAATTGCCGTCGCCGCCCTTCAGGTTCTTAAAGATGAAGATCTTGCAAAAAAGGCTGACTACCTTGGCAAAATCTTTCGTGATGAAATGAAAAAGATGAATTCGGATTTGGTTACTTCCGTTAGGGGTAAAGGGCTTTTAAATGCCATTGTTATTAAGCCAAAAAATGGCCGGGAAGCATGGGATGTTTGCGTAACGATGAAAGAAAATGGCGTATTGGCAAAACCAACACATCAGCATATTATCAGATTCGCTCCTCCTTTGGTTATCACAGAAGAACAGATGATGGATGCGATTAAAAGAATAAAAGAATCAATTTAGAAATCTATTATCAATTTAACATTTATCTGCCTGGGGGTAAGCCTATTAGGAACGGGATACTGCAGATTGTTAATCGTCCTGACCCAGATATAAGAAACTGTATTAAGGTGCTGTAATAAGTTAAACACCTCCAGGCTGATCCACATAGCTTCAAAATGCCTTAAAGGATTTTTTGGTGAAAAGGGCGTGCCTCGTCCGATTAATTGTTTAGAAAACCCTACATCTACCCTCAGGTAAGGAGACGATTCAAATACATGTTTGTACTTGGGTTGGTCAGGCGGGCCAAAAGGAAGGTTTGTCCCATACAGAAAAGACAAATGCATTCGGTATGTGGGGTTTTTCGGAAGGTAATCCTGAAAATACATTCCGAAATTTAGCCGCTGATCGGTTGGCCTTCTTATGTAGCCAGGCTCAATTAAATTACCATCACTATCATAATAAAAATCATTTTCAATATCTTCCATGGTTTTAAGAAGAGAGAGGCTTGCCCAGGACTCAACACCTTTTACAAACTCACCATTTACCTTCATGTCAAGGCCGGTAGCATAACCATGAGAAATATTTTCAGCATAATAAATAATTCTGACATTATTAATTACATAGGGTACAAGATCATCAAGGTACTTATAATATGCTTCAGCAACAAACTTAAATGGTCTGCCCCAGGCCATAAAATTCAAATCTGCGCCTGCAACAAAGTGTATCGACTTCTGTGCTTTTAAATCAGGATTTAACTCCCCCTGAGGATTTCTCAATTCACGGTAAAAAGGAGGCTGGTAATAATATCCAGTGGAGAACCTGAAAACAATATCTTTTTTCCAGGGCGGTTTATATGCAACCGTAAACCGAGGACTTACTAAAAACTGCCTGTTGTAATCCCAGTACTGCAATCTCACACCTCCTGTAAGCATTAGCCTGTTTGAATCGGTATCGATCAATGACCAGCTGTCCTGAATAAATGCAGTGTACCTGTTGGTCGACATCTCGTTAGATGCTTTAACCACATGGAATAATTCAAACGGGTATTGTGGTTGAAGGCCGGGGACAGTATAGCCAATAGAATCAGGTGGGTGCGGAAGGGAATAATCTGCTGAATCAAGAAGATCCCACTCACTGATATCATCATTGATCATTTCATGTTGATATTTAATACTCCACTGAATGTAATGATCCCGTTTTCCTGCAGTACCTCTATGTTCAATATTGTAAACTGTAGCCTCCAGTTCATTACGTGCATGATTTAGGTTGGTACCAACCCCAAGCACTTCTGTTGGCTGTCCGAATTCATCATCACTCCAATCTGTTTCGAGCCTTGATATCCAGTATTGTCCCAGGATATCAAAGTTTTCTGTTTCAATTGTCCTGAATGCCGAAGTAATAAATTTCAGATCAATGGTATTTTTTAATTTATAGTTAAGTGTTAATCCTCCCAGATAATTCATAAAGCGATCCTGCTCACGTCCATCAAAATAGACTGTAAACTTATACGCCTCGTTTATTGCTCCAAAGGCGGTTTCACGTGTTTCTGGCTCCATCTTATATGAATTTCCGGCAAAATAACCCAAAAATGAAAGCTTAAGTTTGTCATTAAATTCGTATGTAATCAACCCTTGAACATCGGTAAATGATGGATTATATATGCCTTTGGTCTCCAAGCTCTTCAAAACATATTGATTAGATTTATAACGAAAACCTAACAAGTAAGATAAGCGCTGACTAGGAATAGCACCTTCAACATGAAAAGTAGCACCAAGCAGGCTTGCAGAAAAGGACCCTGCAAACCGGGTAGGGCTTTTATACCTGATATCAAGTACTGAGGACATTTTATCACCATATTTTGCATCAAATCCTCCGGCAGAAAACGAAATTGAAGAAACAAGGTCCGAGTTAACAAAACTTAAACCTTCCTGTTGACTTGCCCGGATCAGGAAAGGGCGGTAAATTTCAATATCATTAACATAAACCAGATTTTCATCGTAATTACCACCTCTTACAGAATACTGTGAGCTCAATTCATTGGTAGCAGCCACACCGGGCATTGTTTTAATAAGGCTTTCCACAGAGCTTCCGGAAATGCTGGGTATGAATGTTGCCTCTTTAGGATCAATCCGTGAAAGAGTGGTGGATCGAACCTGTTTATCTTCCACAACAACATCAGGAAGCATAATAGTCGATACAGTCATTATTTTATTAAGCTCCACCCGGTCACCAGGAAAGAGCGTTAAAAGAGATTTCATCGAGTTAAACCCGACGAAGGAAAAAACAACAGTGATTTGTTTATTTGCAGGAACGGTAATTTCAAATTTACCATTCTTGTCTGTAACGCTCCCTCCGGAGTACCCCATAACGGAAATGTTGACGAGCTCAAGAGGCTTGTGCCTGGGATCGGTCACTTTACCACAGATGACAGCCGTTTCCTGACCCATAAGAATCATAGGGAAAAAGAGAATCAGGGTAAAAAAAGAAAATATCTTTATGAAGCGCATTTAGTAAGTATCGTAATTTCGTCTCTCCTCTTTAATCTGGTGAATGGAATTTAACCTTATTGTCGTTTAAACTTTCCATCTTTCCATGCTTTGAAAAACTGAGCCCATGCAAATGGGTCAAGAATAGTAATAGGTTGTGTTTGACCAATGTAATAATTCTTATAGTTTTGCCAATACATGTAATTTTTATAGTTCATACTCCCATCCATAACCATACTTTCAGCTCTTTCTTTTATCTCAGCCCTTTCAAGGTTTTTTCTTGCTCTTTCAAGGTCATCATCAGGCACCCTGAGGTTAACAAAAGCTTCCCTGAACTGTTCTTTTGTTGGCCAGGGGTATATAACTGTTTCATCAAGCATTATAGTATCGGAAGTCATAGCTTTAATCAGCGAATATCTGTTCTGGCTAAGTGTATCAGGGATGATATAGGTTGATTTCTTATATCCAACAGAAGAAAACATAACCGTATCACAGAGGTGGGCCACAAAAGAAAAATAGCCATAATAATCAGCTACAGTTCCCCACCGGGAATTTTTGATCACAATGTGAGTAAAAGGTACCGGCCTAAGGCTGTCGGCAGTCACAACGATCCCAGAGAACTGAACCAGGTCTTCGTCTTGATGGTTTTTACCTCCATGTTCTGACACCTGGGCAAAAAGCCATTGCGTAATAAACAAAAAAGCAAAAACAAGAAGTATGTTAAGACGAACGCCCATGGATACGCAAAGATATTCTATTATTCAGTTTACTATCAACTTTTAACGAATGTTAACACAATTTATTTTGATAAAAAAATATATCACTCTGCTAAAAAAAATGCTGTTACCTAAACAAGTAACAGCATCTTCAATTAAATATCGTTAAATACTATTATTTCATATATCCTTTTTCCCTGGCTTCCTTTAAGCAGGCAGAAATGCCCTTTTTATTAATATTTCTAATCCCTGCAGCCGATACTTTTAGCGTAATCCATTTGTCTTCTTCAGGGATATAGAACTTTTTCGTCTGTAAATTTGGATAAAACCTTCTCCTTGTTTTTGAATGTGAGTGAGAAACATTGTTTCCCGTTATCATCTTTTTCCCGGTAATTTCGCAAATACGTGACATCGTTTTATGTTTATTATTTTTTTAAAAAGGAGTGCAAAGAACGGCAATATTTTTTATTTAAACAAACATCGCCTGATTTTTTTATCGAATAATCTCTTTCCTAACCATATCCAATGCCATAATAGCAGTCCGGCGTATATTCCTGAAACGATGATTGCCAAATTGAAATTTCTCAGCAATTGTTTTTTGAGGCGTGGCTAATGCAATCCAAACTGTCCCAACAGGCTTTTCCGGGGTTCCTCCATCAGGGCCTGCTATGCCTGAAGTTGAAATAGCATAATCAGTTTCAAATTTTCCTCTAACGCCCTCCGCCATTTCTTTAACAACCATTTCGCTAACAGCACCTCCCTCAATGAGTGAACTGAGCCTTACGTTTAATAATTTTTCTTTGGCCGAATCAGAATATGGAATAACCGAACCTTTATACCATATTGAACTTCCCGGAATTGATGTGATTAGATGAGCAATATACCCTCCGGTACAGCTCTCTGCTGTACTTATTGTTTTCTGATTATCTATTAATAAATTGGCAACCACTTGTTCCAGGGTTTCTTCATTAGTGCTGAAAATATATGCTGGAATTATCATTTTAAGCTTTTGAATCAGTTCACATAGAAGCTCTTCACTTTCGCTAGTACTCAGGCGAAGATGCACTATCCCAGGTTGTGGGAGATAGCCTAACTGTACACTTTCAGGAAGATTCTGTTCCCAATCGGTAATTAATTCACTTAAATCTGTCTCACCTATACCAACTGTGCGAACTGTTTTATGAAAAATTTTCCGATTGGAAATTTTTTTACTGAGTTCAGGAATAATATATCGCTTCATCATATCTTTCATCTCAAAAGGGACACCAGGCATAAAAACGAAAACAGCCTCCCCCCTATTAAACCACATCCCGGCAGCTGAACCAATTTTATTTTTAACCACAGTACAATTTTCAGGAAGTTCTGCCTGTTTCTTATGATGATCTGAAACAGGAATCCCTCTTCCAGACATCATCTTTACGATATGTTCATATGTATCATGATGAAAGACAAGCTGCGTGTTAAAATAATCTGCAATTACATCTTTGGTGATATCATCTGTCGTTGGCCCTAATCCGCCAGTAACTAACACAACATCAGATCTTCCTTCTGACACTTGTAAAGCATTTTGAATTGCCGCTTTTACATCAGGCACACTTGTAATATTAATCACCTCTATGCCAATTTTATTAAGCTCTGCAGCAATCCAGGCTGAATTAGAGTCAACAACCTGGCCAATCATCAATTCATTACCTATGGTTATTATTTCAGCAGTCATTAAACAACAACTTTAAATGGTTCAAAAGAGTGCGCAAAATTACAAAATACTTTTGAGCCTTATGCATTTAGGCTGTAAATCCAAATTTTGTGCTTATTCCACCAATTTTCCCTACCTTTGTATCTTTTTCCGAAAAAACAGAACCTAAAATTAGGTAGCCGGTAACCAGTAGGCGGTAGGCGGATTTCGCTTCGCTCAGCTTTGAACCTTGAACTTTAAAAGATCGTTGATTATGACAAAATATTATAAAGAGTCAGAACTAATAATAAATCCCGATGGTAGTATTTATCATTTGAAACTTAAACCTGAAAATCTTGCGGATAATATTATTGTTGTAGGCGATCCACAACGCGTCTCCCTGGTGTCAAAATATTTTGATAAAATCGAGTGGAAAGGACAAAACAGGGAAATCATTACTCATACCGGGAGTGTAGCTGGTAAGCGCATAACTGTTCTTTCATCAGGTATGGGAACTGACAACATGGATATTGTTATTCATGAACTTGATGCCCTCGTCAATATTGATTTAACTACCAGAAAAAGAAAAAAAAGGCTTAAAAGCCTTAACATTATTCGTCTTGGGACAACCGGAGCCATACAACCTGATATTCCTTTAAACACTTTTATTTTGGCAGAATATGGTTTAGGCCTGGATGGTTTACTGTATTTTTACAAGAATGAAAATAATCTGTTGGATAATGATATCGCGGATCAATTTATTCAGCATTCAAACTGGCCTGATTCTCTTCCAAAGCCTTATGTTGCCCGTGCTTCTGAAGAATTGATCAACAAACTCGGAAAAAACTTTTTGAAAGGACTAACTGTTACTTCCCCCGGATTTTACGGCCCGCAAGGAAGATCAATCAGAATAGGGCTGGCCTTCCCTGAATTGAATAAACTGATCGAAACTTTTGAATACAAAGGGAAAAAAATTACGAACTTCGAAATGGAAACATCAGCCTTGTATGGTCTTAGCAAATTCCTTGGGCATAATGCTCTTACTATCTGTGTTGCCATTGCAAACCGGACTTTAGGACAACATAATCCCAACTACAACGAAAAGATGGAAGAATTAATTCAAATACTCCTTGAACGTATTTAGTTAATTACACACCCTCATCCTCAAAACGTTATACAATAATTTACAAATTAGTGTATCTTTCATTCTACTTTTGCGTACAAATTAACCACAACAACTTTAAGAAAGTTTTTTCAATGCTTTCATTATTAACAAAAGGTTAAATATCTGAGAAAAACAGATGTACAATTTGTCCAAAAACAATGAACTTCATGCATTGATTAGTCTCCTTGATGAGCCTGACCTCAGTATGTACAACAAGATCCGTAAAAAGATCATTTCATATGGAATAGATGCTATTCCTGTTCTTGAAAATGCATGGGAAAACTCATTCGACAGTACTACTCAACAACGAATCGAATATATTACGCATACTCTTCAAATGGAGAGTCTTTATGTTGATTTTAATAATTGGGCATTTTCGAATCAGGATGATATGTTAGAGGGGTTCATCCTGTTAACAAGACATAAATATCCTGATCTTAATGTGAGTAGAGTTATAAATCAAATTGAAAAAATAAAGCAGGATACCTGGCTTGAACTTAATGATCAGTTAACGGCCCTGGAAAAAGTAAAAGTAATAAATCATATCTTTTATGAGATCTATAAATTCGCAGGTAATAAAACCAATATTCATTCACCTCAAAATTCATACATAAACAACGTCCTCGAAACAAAAAAAGGTAATCCAATTTCGCTGGGGATTCTATATATGATAATATCTCAAAGGTTGAACTTACCTGTTTTTGGTGTCAATCTCCCGCAACATTTTATTTTGGCATATGCCAACGAATATCAGGAGATAAACAAAAAACCACTTGCCCAAAAAGATATCCTTTTCTATATCAACCCATTTAACAAAGGCGCCGTTTTCACCAGAAGAGAGGTTGATTTATTTATCAAGCAACTTAAACTAAAGCCCAATAAATCATATTATACACCCTGCGACAACATAACTATCATTAAAAGATTAGCGGATAACCTGAAGTATGGCTATGAAAAAATGGGATATCCGGATAAAGTGGCAGAATTAGACAAACTCACAGGATCCCTCTTATAACAATCTGAATTCCAACTATGTACGTTTAATGACTCCTATTTCTGCGATAGCATACCAAAAATATAAGCAAAACTTCCTCATCTGAATTCCATCTAAGTACGTTTAATTACCCGCAAGAGGGTTTTAAAGATGATAAAAAAGTATCTCTTTAGACTTTGATCGTTAATATATTTCAAATTTAAAGCAAGTTTGGCTGGCATTATTTTATTGATATAGGTTTCTTCAGGGTTAGCAGAGGAACCCAGGAGGGTGTTTTCATTAAAAAACTCAAGTGAAGCATAATCAGTAAGTCCGGGCCTAACCGCCAGAACCTTCAATTGCTCCTTTGAATAGAGGGTTACATATTTCCGGACCTCAGGGCGAGGGCCAACGAAACTCATTTCTCCTTTAATAATATTAATTATTTGTGGTATTTCATCAATTTTATATGATCGAAGAAAACGCCCAAAACGTGTAATTCTCTGATCATTCTCTCCAATGGTTAACACCCCCTGTAAAGAGGCTCCAATAATCATTGTGCGGAACTTAATGAGCCTAAAATTACGGCCATCTCTCCCCACCCTTTCCTGTGTGTAAAAAACGCCCCCCCTCGAACCCAACACAATACATACCGCCAACAAGAGACAAATAGGAGATAATAGTATCAAGGCAATAATGGAGAAAAAAATATCGAATCCTCTTTTAAGCATTCTAATGGCTAATTGATGTTTCAAATATACAAGTTTCCGAATAAAATTGATCCATCAAATCATTTGTGTTTCACCTGATAGAATATCCCTCTCTTCTGATGAGATGATTCAATTTTGTTATCAGCTTCCAATACATCGAGGTATTTGTTCACCTCATTCATATGCAATCCGAGAATTTTAGTAAGGTCCTCAAGGGTACAGGGCCGTCGGAAAATTGTTTCCAGAATGGTGGCTTCAATATCCTTTCTGTATGATTGAATATCTTTTCTTTCAAGGGCAGCAGCGATAATCTCAACATTATCAAGTCCCCAAAAATCAACAATCTCTTTAAGTTGAGCCCGCGAAGCTGTGCGAAGATCTTTTATGGCCCCGGGCCTGTCAAGTGCATTCAGTTGTATGCTGTCGGGGCGGATCTTCCCGAATGCTTTCTTCAATAATTCCAAATCTTCCCTGCTATCATTATAGCCCGGAATAATTAATACTTCGAGCCAAATCTTCCCTTTGTATTCATTTCTAAAATCTTGTATCCCTTTAATATACTCGCTGATACTCAGCGCATGAAGTGGTCTGTTTATTTTACGAAACGACAAATCTGACGCAGCATCCAATGACGGAAGCACAACATCTGCATTCAACAGCTCATTTCTTACCTGTTTTTGAGAAAGTAATGTTCCGTTAGTTAAAACTGCAACAGGAATATCCGGATTTTTTTGTTTGATAAACGTCAAAATATCACCGATACGGGAATTGAGAGTTGGTTCGCCCGAGCCGGAAAACGTAATATAATCCGGATTGGGATTACTAACAAAATAATGATCCAGCTCCTTAACAACTTCATCATAAGGAACATATTCTTTCCTTTCAAGTGTTAAATTTGTTGTGCGGCCACATTCACAGTAAATACAATTAAGTGAACACACCTTATGAGGAACAAGGTCAACACCCAACGACATTCCCAGGCGCCGGGAGGGTACCGGGCCAAAAAGATACTTGTACATAAATTTTGCTTTTAATATAGCCCAATTAGATCAATTATAATCCAATCTGATTTCTTCATCGCCTAAGGTCGGCTTAATAAACTTATTCCATTCCGTTGAATTCCATGTCCCCAACTTCGAGTGTGTAATATAGTATTTCTGAGGGATCGGATGCGTTCCAATAACCACCTTCATACCATATTTCTCCTCTATGAAGTCCTTAAAATGATGAATGTAAGGACATGGCGGATACCCTACAACAAAGCCTGTGGCAAAATGAATGATTTCAGCTCCGTTTTTTTTCATCTCTTCCGGGGCATACTCAATATTGCCTCCGGGGCAACCACCACAACTGGTGTAACCCACCAGCTCCACCTCTTCATCCGTTTTATAAATATCAAATGCCCCTTCCCTGTTTTGTAATGCCCTGAAGCATTTACCTCCGGCGCAACTGCGATAGCGGTCACAAATAATGATTCCGATTTTTGTTTTAGCTGTCATTTTATTATTTTTTAAATAATTCTGATCTATGCAAGGATAAAAATTTGCCCCATACGGCTAATTATCATACCGTTATAGATGTATGGCAAACCGCTAATTAATTTTATCCAAACCTTGTTCCAGGTCCGAAATCAGGTCTTCTACATCCTCAATGCCTACCGAATATCTAACCAAACCATCTGTAATATTTGCCGCAAGTTGATTTTCTTTCGACACCCCTGCATGTGTCATGGAGGCCGGATGTTGTATTAAGGTTTCAACTCCGCCAAGCGAAACAGCTAACGTTGCTAAATGAACATTGTCCATCAAAACTTTCCCGGCATCATAACCACCTTTTACACCAAAACTTATCATGCTTCCAAAACCATCCATTTGTTCTTTTGCAAGCTCATATTGCTCAAATGATTTTAGCCCGGGATATTTAATCCATTCCACCTTGGGATGATTTTCCAGGAACTCTGCAATCTTCATGGCACTTTTTTGGGCTTTTTCAATCCTTAAAGATAGTGTTTTAACACCTCTTATCACCATAAATGCCTGGTGAGGGTCCATGTTTCCTCCCATATAAACCATGGTTTTACGAAGATTGTTATATATATCTTCCTCTTTTGTAATGATGACTCCACCTACAATATCAGCATGGCCATTAATAAACTTAGTCAACGAATGAAGGACAACATCAGCCCCCAGGTCTAAGGGTTTTTGAAGATATGGGCTGCAAAAGGTATTGTCAACACAAACTAAAATGTTATGCTCATGCGCTATTTGAGAAGCTTTTTTTATGTCGGTAAGCTGTATGGTTGGATTTGCCGGTGTTTCAAGATAGAGCAATTTTGTATTAGGTTTAATGGCATTTTTCAACTCGTTAAGGTCTGATGTATCAATGTACGAATATTCAACACCAAATTTTGAGAAATGAGTTTCCATTACCCCCCTGCTCGGCCCATAAACAGCACCGGTACTTATCATGTGATCACCTTGTTTTAAGAGGCCCATATACACTGTGGAGACAGCTGCCATCCCCGAAGCCAATGCGATACCTCTGTATCCGTTTTCCAGTTCAGCCAGTTTATTTTCAAGCACATTGATTGTCGGGTTTCCAATTCGCGTATATATATACCCTTTCTCTTTTCCGGCAAATAAATCAGCTCCATGCTGAGCATTTTTAAAAGAGAATGTTGATGTTTGATAAATTGGTGTCACGGCACTCCCAAATTCATCCCGGTAATCGCCGGCATGAATTAATTTTGAATTAAATCCTAATTTTTTTGTGTTCATGTTATTGATTTGAAGGTTTTATAAATAATTTAAATTTGTTTACTATTATCTATGGTATTCTCATTGGTTTACGGGTGTTTTTATTCACAAAAACCAAGGTACTATTCGCTTCATTACCGATCTCATTGTTTTGGTTAAACACTTTATGTTGAAATTTCATTCTACTTTTTTTTGCAAACAGCGTTTATGACCTAATTTCAAAAAAACTCTGGTCCCTCCATCTTCCTGAATAATCTTCAAAATTCTGTTATCAGTCTTATTAAAAGTAGCTCCGAAGATCATTTTAATATTTTTATAGGCTAATAGTTCCTGTGCCATGATGGAAGAAGGCCCAATCATATAAATATCACATCTGTTTTTTGTTGCGTTTATCAAATCAATAAAAGTTGCATTAATAAGTGATGTTGAAGATAAAATAACAACATCTGCTTCTTCCAGAAATTTGTTTTGTTCAACTATTGGCGTTAACAATAAATCCTCCTTCTGTAAGTCAAATACAGCAAATAAAACACCAGTTTCCTTCAACCTTTCCACCACAGGTTTAATAAATCCAACCATTACAACTTTCTTGTACTTCCCGAAATCAACAGCATCAAAAATATCAGCATCACTTTTGCAATTACCCGAATAGTTTAGCAATGCATTGAAATACGCATTTAAAACAATGCGATGGATGAAATTTCTCAGATCCAGGTTTACATAATAACTTTTTTTCGGATTAATTATATGTCCCAGATTTGCACAGACACCAATATTCCCATTTTTCAAAAGAACAGCAGTATATTTCTGTCCGGTACTAATTTTTTCAATTCTATTAATTTCGAAATCATATTTGTTCAATAAGAATGCTAAAGGTTCAATATCTTGCTTATAACCTTTCATTTATTTCTCCATTTGGTAACATATTGTCAGGATGATCAATATCATTTAACAAACCTCCCATCATCTGTTGATGTAGGTAGCTTCCTGGCAGAATTCTCAAGCCATCCAATATTTTTCACATCTCGAAAATCAAATTCAGGCACACAAGGCTTTATATCCAAAACAGGGGTTCCATCAACAATATCTACATCTTTAATATGAAGTATGTTATTATCAACTTTTACCAGGTTAACCACTGAAAAACCAATAGGGTTAGGGCGGTTTGGTGCCCTGGTAGCAAAAACTCCATGAACATTGCTATCCATAAATGGTGTTACTATTAAGGAAGATTTTTTTGACAAATGGAAATAATAGATTAAAATAATATGAGAAAAACCTTCAATATCTTGTAATCCTTTCGAGTACTCTGCAAATACGCTAACAGTTCCATGGATATCTTCAGCCCCAGCTGGCTGAATCGGAACCCCTAATGGTTCTTTAAATGCAGAATGAACTATTCCAATTGGTTTAAATTTTATCTCTTTCATTATTGCAATTTTTCAGCTTTGAGTAATCGCACATATTTTTTTAAATATAAACTTTCCTCAAAATTACCAAAACCCTGTTCTTGTAAAATAGTTTTCCAGTCTCTCTTAATATAATCAAAAGCATATTTACATTCAATTTTCTTAAAGACAAATCTATGATGAACCGGCATTTTATCCATGTCAAATTCCGCAAAATCAAGAATATTAAAATAACTACCCGGTTTCAGATGATTAGATGCGTTTTTGATAATAGTCTCTCTAATCTCATGAGGAAAACCATGTATAACGAAGCTGACAAAAACTTTGTCGAATTTCCGGTCCAGTTCGAAAGGCTGGTCAATCCTTTTATTAATAAATTCAATGTGCTGAAAATCTTTACATTTATCATTGAATTGTCGTTCCATCGCTTCAGAAATATCCAATCCAATGAAAGATGAATCACTGGAGGCATATTTATTCATTAATAAAATATTTCTCCCCGTTCCACAACCCATATCCAGCACTTTGTCGCCGGGTTTAATATCCAGCTTTGAAATTGCTTTTTTAATAAATCCTTTGTAGTATCCAAAAGAAGCAATATTCATTATTGTATCATAATGTTTCGCGGTAAATGTCGATAATTCAACGCCGGAATCAGGATAGTATTTTGCCATTAATTAAT
>JAGLWB010000064.1 GCA_023133655.1 Bacteroidales bacterium | reverse complement strand
TTGATGACTGGGTGTTTACTACTGATTTTACACATGATTTGCTGCTGCAACATTTTGGAACCACATCGCTCAAAGGGTTTGGCGTTGAGAAACTGGAAAGTGGCATCATTGCAGCAGGGGCTGCCCTTCATTATCTGGCAGAAACTCAGCATGATAAGGTTAAGCATATTTGCAAGATTTCCCGCATTGAGGAGGAAAAATTTGTTTGGCTCGACAGGTTTACGATACGTAACCTTGAGCTCATTTCTACGCCAAATGAAAATGCCAAAACCTTACTTGAAATTATCGACCATACCATCTCTCCAATGGGCGCCAGGATGCTTAAGAGGTGGCTTGTTTTGCCACTGAAAGAGAAAAAACCTATACTGGATCGACACGATATTGTGGCATATTTTTTAGATCAGGATGATATTAATTCGATCCTTACCCGGAATATAAAGATCCTCGGCGATCTGGAACGGTTGATCTCGAAGGTGGCTGTAGGCAGGATAAGTCCCAGGGAGATTGTCCAGCTAAAAAGAGCATTAAATGCCATTGAGCCAATCAAAGAGGCTTGCCAGCATTCCAATAACGCTTCACTAAATCAGATCGGTGAACAGTTAAACAGTTGTAAACTTATAAGTGATAAGATTGAGCTGGAAGTAAATCCTGATCCTCCGGCTTTGGTCAACAAGGGGAATGTTATCAGGGAAGGTGTTTCTGAAGAGCTTGATGAGCTTCGCAAACTTGCTTATGCGGGGAAGGATTATCTTGTACAAATACAACAGCGTGAGATACAAAGAACAGGTATTTCTTCATTGAAAATTGGGTTCAACAATGTTTTTGGCTACTACCTGGAAGTAACCAATGCGCATAAAGATAAGGTTCCTGCGGAATGGAACAGGAAACAGACCCTTGTTAATGCGGAACGTTATATCACGGAAGAACTAAAGGAGTATGAAGAGAAGATACTTGGAGCAGAAGAGAAGATACTGTCGCTCGAAATCAGCCTTTTCAGCGACCTTGTAGGCAGCACGGCAGAATATATAGAGCCTGTTCAGTTAAATGCAAACCTGATTGCCAGGCTTGATTGCCTGCTCTCTTTTGCAGAAGTTGCCAGGCAGTACAATTTTGTGAAGCCTGAGATGAACGATTCTTATGTGTTGGATATAAAAAATGGCCGCCATCCGGTTATCGAGCACCAGCTTCCATTGGGTGAAAGTTATATCCCAAACGATGTTTATCTTGACACGGAGAAACAACAGATAATAATTCTCACAGGGCCTAACATGTCGGGTAAATCGGCATTGCTTCGCCAAACGGCTTTGATTGTAATTTTGGCACAAATGGGGTCGTTTGTTCCGGCCGATGAGGCGAAGATCGGGTTAGTAGATAAGGTTTTCACCAGAGTGGGGGCTTCAGATAACATTTCTTCCGGCGAATCGACGTTTATGGTTGAGATGAATGAAACCGCCAGCATCCTGAACAATATCTCAAACCGCAGTCTTATTTTGCTTGATGAGATCGGCCGTGGCACCAGCACATACGATGGCATCTCTATTGCCTGGGCCATTGCCGAATTTCTACATGAGCATCCATTATTCAAAGCCAAGATCTTATTTGCAACGCATTACCACGAGCTTAACGAAATGGCTGTTACACACAAACGGATCAAGAACTATCATATTTCTATCAAAGAGATCAACAACCAGATCATTTTTCTGCGGAAGCTTCAGCCTGGAGGCAGTGAGCACAGTTTTGGTATTCATGTGGCCAGGATGGCAGGGATGCCCGGTCTGGTTCTGGAGAAGGCGAATGCCCTTTTAAAGATATTGGAGCAGTCGCATAGTAGTGAGGAGATTGGGAAGAAGTCGGCAGTTGGCAGTCGGCAGTCGGCAGTCGGCAGGTCGGCAGGTCAGCGGGAAGGTAAAAAGCCTTTAAAAGATTCATTGGAAGGTTACCAGTTGAGTTTTATCCAGTTGGATGATCCGTTGTTGGAGCAGATCAAGGAGGATATTTTGAATACGGATATTAATACCTTAACACCTGTGGAGGCGTTGATGAAGTTGAATGAGATTAGGCGGATGTTGACGGGGGAAGGGTAGCCGGTAGCCGGTAGCCAGTCGGCAGTAGCCAGTCGACAGTAGCCGGTAGCCGGTAGGCAGTAGCTGGTAAGTCAATATACTGCCTGTAAGGTTAGCGTTTATCCTGGAATTTTTTAGGATTTTTGATCATTTGATAGAGCATCCTACCAATGCTTTCAGAGGTTTTGATATGTTTATCATGAATTTCTGTTGAGATATAGGAAGACCTCTGAATCTGATCGATTAATGAATATTTTTCAATACCTGGTAAAGTCTTTGTCATCTCAAAAACATCCATAGCCATTTTGTAAGCCATTTGATAGACATCTAATTCTCTAAATCCAACTTTCATGGCTTCATATTTATTAGGTGTATACCCTGAATCCATATTTTTATTTTTTGTGACCCTGGTTTTTAAATATTTTATTAACAACTTTATTATTCTAACCAAAAAATCATTCCTTTCTCCACCGACTGGCCACCGGCTACCGGCTACTGCCTACCGCCTACTGGCAACGCCCTTCAAATTTTCCAATATTTCAGCTTGTATTTTCAAAAAAGTATTATATTTGCACTCCCAACGCAAAACGCGAAAATAGCTCAGTTGGTAGAGCACGACCTTGCCAAGGTCGGGGTCGCGGGTTCGAGTCCCGTTTTTCGCTCAAGTTTTTTGAAAATGAAAGAAAAGGCATAGAGATTCGATATTCGTGATGGGTATCGAATTTTTTTTCACACCCACACCCACACCCAGACTCACACCCACTTCGCCCGGGTGGTGGAATTGGTAGACACGAGGGACTTAAAATCCCTTGGCCTCGCGGCCGTGCGGGTTCAAGTCCCGCCCCGGGTACAATGTATTAAGTTAAACCCCTGTAAGTTAGATTCTTGCAGGGGTTGTTTTTTGCTGGTTGTGGTCAGGGTTGCGGTTTGAAGTCGTAAATGAGGTACAATATTAGAAGTTTTTACTATCCCCCGGCGCTGTTTCCAGTGAAGAAAAACCTCCTCGTTAAATATTATTGTAAGAAAATTAAAATTTCTCAATCATCAATTTCTCCCTGATTTTCCGTTGCCCTGATACCACTTCAATTAAATACATTCCCGTGTGAAGCTGTGATATATCAATGATATCGTTTACGGGTTTCTCCTGGTGTACTATTTGCCCTATTTGGTTATAGATGATTACTTCCTCTATTGTTGCTCCATCTTTACTGGAAATAGTCAGTTGCCTGTTTGCAGGATTTGGAAAAATAGAAATCTCATCTTCTGGACTTAGGCTCTTCACAGATACAGCGCAGGCTTCTTCCACTTCTTCCTGGCTATTGCAGCCGGGGGCATTGTTATAGATTTCAATAGTGCCATTGGGTGCAGCCAGGTAATCACAAACACTTTGTACTTCACAAGTAGATAAGAAACTGTTGTCAATAATGAACAAACTATCGATAGAAGTTGCATCAATATTATCTAATCCTGTTAGACTTGTCAGGGCGGGGTTGTAATAAATACCAAGGGCTCCCCCGATGGAAGTCAAATTGTTTAGACCCGTTAAACTTGTCAGGGATAGGTTGCCACCATAATACCAATGTCCGATTGAAAGGTCCCCTGCAATAGAAGTCAGGTTTTCCAAACCAGATAAACAGGTCAGGGCATCGTTGTAATAAATGCTAAGGGCTCCCCCGATAGAAGTTACATTGTCCAGACCAGATAAATTTGTCAATGTGTCGTTGTTACTAATATTTAGGCCTCCCCCGATAGAAGTCACATTGTCCAATCCCGTTAAACTTGTCAGGGTAGCGTTACCATAAATATGAATATATCCTCCGATTGAAGTCACATTGTCCAATCCCGTTAAACTTGTCAGGGTAGCGTTGTTTCCAATCCTAAGGAAACCGGCGATTGAAGTCACGTTTTCCATACCTGTTAAGCTTGTCAGGGTAGCGTTACTTTCTATCCAAAGGTCTCCCCCGATAGAAGTCACATT
>JAGLWB010000063.1 GCA_023133655.1 Bacteroidales bacterium | reverse complement strand
CCTTTTGTTATATGCTCATCAAAATTATACATTAAAAGTTCTCTTTTGGGATCATAATTAAAAAGTATCCAGTTATCATCAAGTGTTCCGGTATATGATTTTATCCCTGATCCCTCATCGTTGATTTTAAATTTGATTTGACTCAATGAAGAAAGCGACATCCCATTTTTAAGATTAACCGGTTTGATTTCAGGAGGAATAGTGTCGATACGAATGCAATAATCCCCAAACGAATTAACCCTGGCAGTAATATAATCATTAAATATTTCCCCTCCACAAGCTATTTTCTTTTTCTCCTCATAACGAACAATATATGCTTTTTGAAGCAATTCTTCCGGCAACGAGTCGGGTTTGATCAATATATTGTAGTATTTATGAACAGGCGTAAATTTATTATGAATATGATGTGTTTTTGACACCAAACCATCCATTTTGTCCGAAACATCATATTCAAACATGAGGTCCTGGTACAAAGCTCCCTCAGGTATCTTGATAATCAACTCGTCTGATTCAAAGTGATTAGGTTCGTCATGAAGGAATAATACACCATTACTTACACCAGGTTCCTTAAAAGTATGTTTTTCATGGCTTCCTGCGGTAGCTTTAACATAAAAAGTCAATACAGATTTGTTCTTTTTTACATCTTGTACGATGAATTGTAACAAGTGGAGTTTACTATCATTGAATTCAACAATGCCATTATTGATAACTTCACCATAAATACTTAAATGGTTATTAGGGGCAATATAAGTTTGAATATAACGGCTTTTTGATTTCATGTATTCACCGTAATCAATAAAGGCATTAATATACCGTGTTTCATTAAAAGAAAACTTTTCTGCCTTTGAAGAAAAATACAACATCGAATCGACGAATAGTTCGATACTAAATGGGCCGTTTTTATTGCTGGCATCATTCAAAACATCATACGTTTTTAATCCAAAGGCAACATTACCTGATGCAAATATTGTATCACTATTTTTGATCCTGTATTCCGGCCCCCACCCTGCCATTTCGTATGTTAACGTATCACACATGCCATTAACAACGCTGTTTTTATCAGCTGCATAAACTTTAAGAGAAAGGATCTTGGGCCGTATCCAGTCTTTCACATCAATACCGAATAATAGCGGGTTTATCGGATAATGCGTTTTTTCATCCCTGATTTCAAAATGCAAGTGAGGCCCGGCTGAACTTCCGGTATTTCCTGAAATAGCGATCACCTCACCTTTCTTAAAGATAAATTTGTTTGGCTCAACTGCGATATCTACCGGAAATGACTTCCTCTTATATTGTTCTTTCCTAATAAAATCATTAAGCTCAGGAGTAAATTCTTTTAAATGGCCATAAACTGAAACATAACCGTTTGGATGCGTTAAATAGAGTGCTTTCCCATAACCCGAAGGCGAAATCTTAATGCGGGAAATGTAACCATCAGCCACTGCATATATTTTCCTCCCCTTGGTCCCACCGGTTTTAATGTCTATTCCTGAATGGAAGTGATCGGCTCGTAACTCGGCAAAAGTACCAGAAAGAAGTATCTTGAAATCGACCGGTGAACGAAAATAATTTTTGGGATATTCGTTTTGCCCGCTGGCAATAGCTGTTGTTAGGAGAAAAAACAGAAAGAAGGAAAACAATCGCATTTCACCGGTTAATTTTATAATAATTCATCAACAGGAAGCAAAATTAAATCAATTTATTTGATCTTCCGGATAGTTTTTATAATTTGCACACTTTAGTGTCCATTGCTTCAGAACAAATAAACTTATATACCTAACGATGAAAAAAACAGTTTATGCTAAATCGATTGTAATCTTTACATTTCTCTTACTCGTCACGCTTGGCTTTGCTCAAAAAGATACCGCATTTATTTTTGGCCACTGGAGAGGCGAATTGCAGAACCTGGAAATTGTTTTTAATATTCTTCAGGAAAATGATACTGTACTTGTAACCCTTGATAGCCCTGATCAGGGCGCTTATGATATTCAGGTAAATTATTTTTCATTCGAGGATAATGAACTGGTTTTATATGCTGATTTAATTGGAGGGCATTATATCGGGCAATATAATTCAGATACGAAAGTGATTGAGGGCACATGGTACCAGAGCGGTTATGAACTTTCCCTGGTGCTTAAAAAGACGCTTGAGAAATCAGCTTTTAACAGGCCACAGGAACCTCAACCCCCGTTTCCATACATAGCTGACAATGTTTCATTTCCCAGCACAGAAAGTGATGTGATATTGGCCGGGACACTCACCCTTCCTGAAGGGAATGGCCCATTTCCTGCTGTTATTCTTATTACAGGTAGCGGACTTCAAAACAGGGATGAAGAGATTATGGGGCACAAACCCTTCCTGGTTATCGCCGATTACCTTACGCGGAAAGGTGTGGCCGTTTTGCGATACGATGATCGTGGATATGGCGAATCAACCGGTGACTTTATGACTGCTACGACCAATAATTTCGCAAATGATGCCATGGGTGCTTTTAATTTCTTAAGCAAAGACACTCGTATTGATCATAATAATATTGGAATCATAGGTCATAGCGAAGGGGCAATGATTGCTCCGGTTTTAGCTGCTGATAATCCCTCCATAAGCTTTATTGTTATGTTGGCCGGATCAGGATTATCAGGGCAGGAAACACTGCTTTTGCAATCAGAAAAGCTCTTAACTAAGTCAGGTGAGAATCAGGAGTACATACAACAGGTTTTAGACTTAAACAAAAAGATATATACGATCGTTTGTAATGAACCTGATGATGAAATCGCAGCTAATAAAATCAAAAAGGCTTACAGTAAATTTACATCAAAGATGTCGGAAGAGGAAAAAAAGAGGAGAGGCTTTAATGAGTATGTGATTGAAGCCGGTATGAAGGATATGCTGAACCCGTGGATGCGTTATTTTCTGAGTTTTGATATTAAGCCTTATCTGATAAAGACACATTGTCCGGTGCTCATCCTTAATGGTGATAAAGATATTCAGGTGCCGCCACGGGAAAACATCCCTCCTATTGAATCAGCATTACAAAAGGGTGGAAACACTGACTATGATGTTGTGGTGATGCCAGGGCTCAACCATTTATTTCAAACTGCCGGGACAGGCTATCCTGATGAATATGCCCGTATTGAGGAGACTTTCTCACCGGAAGCATTGGAGATAATTTCGCAGTGGATTATGGTGGTTGTTGAGGGGGAATAGCTATTTAAAGTCCCGTAAGGGACGACATATTGGTAGCTAATAAATTTCGTGATTAACATCAAGTGCCGTTAGGTACGAAATAATTTATATCAACAGGTTGGAAAATGTAGGTCCAAAAAAAAGGCATGTATGTGTATTTGTGTGTATGTATTTGCAATGTTTTTTACATTTCGTTCCTACGGAACTTAGTTTCATAAACCTGCTATTGTCTCTACCAATATTTTGTTCCTAACGGAACAGCCATAATTATCTACGGACGGGCAGCTACTATGGGGTCTCTACCAATATTTTGTTCTTGGCGGAACAAAACAAAAGCGTATTTATTTATAAAATGGCAACTTAACCACTTTTGCCTTCAGGCTTTTATTCCTGACCTTAATAAATATTTCCGTATCCACAGGCCAGTATCCTTTATTAAGATACCCCATTCCGATAGCCTTTTTTAGCGATGGAGACATAGTGCCTGAGGTAACTTCTCCAATTCTCTCACCACTTTCATTTACAATCTCATAATGCTGACGGGGAATACCTCTATCAATCATTTCGAAACCTTTAAGTCTTCTGGAAACACCTTCCTCTTTTTGTTTTAAGAACACCTCTTTATCAATAAAATCTTTGTGATCAACAAATTTAGTGATCCAGCCCAATCCGGCTTCGATGGGTGATGTTGTATCATTAATATCATTGCCATAAAGGCAGTAGCCCATTTCCAAACGTAATGTGTCTCTTGCGCCAAGGCCTATGGATTTAATTCCAAACTCCTCCCCTGCTTCAAAAACAGCTTTCCATATTGTTGCTGCATCTTCATTCCTGACGTAAATCTCGCATCCTCCGGCGCCGGTATAGCCCGTTGTGGAAAAAAGTACATTTTCAACACCTGCGAATTTCAACATTTTGTATGTATAGAAAGGCATATCCTCAATGGGCTCACCGGTGAGTTTTTGCATGGCTTTCAATGCCAGCGGTCCCTGGACAGCCAACTGAGCAGTTTCGTCAGATGCATTAATGAGCTCTTTGCCAGCCTTTAAGCCCATTTTTTCGCCATTACTAACTATCCATTGCCAGTCTTTATCGATATTGGAAGCATTAACAACTAATAAATAGCTTTCGGCATTGATATGATAAACCAGCAAATCATCTACAATACCTCCTTTGCCATTGGGGAAGCATGAATATTGCACTTTTCCGTCAACAAGCACGGAGGCATCATTGGAGGTGATGCGTTGAACAAAATCGAGTGCTTTGGGCCCTTTAACCCAAATTTCGCCCATATGGGAAACATCAAAAACGCCAACTCCTTTTCTCACAGTTTCATGTTCAGCAATTACCCCTTCGTATTGAACAGGCATAGAATATCCGGCAAATTCAACCATTTTTGCTCCAAGAGCCTCGTGGAATTGTGTAAACGCAGTGTGTTTCATTTTTTTCAAGTAATCATAATTAATAATCAGTTTGCTAGGGCAAAAGTAGGTAAATTGTATGCAAAAATCCTAACTGATATGTAGTTTGTTTTTATAAGGAGACAGGAAACGGGAGACAGGAAACGGGAATCAGGAGACGGGAAACGGGAAGAGGGCCTGGTGTGGTTTCTGTCAGGTTGTGCCTGTCAGGTGTTACACCTGACAGTTTCCACTGCTTCTCATCCCTTGCAGGTATTTGTGCCTGTCAGGTGTTACACCTGACAGTTTTCGGTGCTTCTCATCCCTTGCAGGTATTACATTCGGAAACCAAAAAAAG
>JAGLWB010000062.1 GCA_023133655.1 Bacteroidales bacterium | reverse complement strand
CAATTTTCACAAGGAGTGAAATCTTTCTCAGCTTGTTGCAACGAATAGGCAATCGGGGTTGTCCCTTTTGGAGTTAAGGTGTTAAGTACATGTTTTATTTTTGTTGCATTGTTTGCCCCAAACCCTACTTCAAGCCTTGTATCATCACAGTCCTGTGGAGGGTAGTTTTTTTGATGGCCATATACCCTGAGTGCCATTTCTAGATTTTCAATATTCACTAAACTATCCAGAATATTTGAAAGCAATTCCCTGGCAATTTTGATTTTTATATCACTTTGCCAACGGCCATACATACTTTGTGAGGCATCAAACACAAAAAGGATCCTGGTGGTTGGCTGCGGAGGCTCTCTATTACTGCCGACCTGACTGAACAAAGGAATACACAGTAAAAGAAGAATGACTAATGATATAGAACTGACTGACTTATTCAATTTCTAAGGTAACTTCTTGTTATACGCTAATTTTTAAGTTGATAACGCTAAAACTCCTGAATTTGGTATTCAACATGTGAAAATTAGTATTATGTAAGCTTTTATTACTGATAATTCTATTTATATGTTTGAAAGTAGGATAAAGTTACAATTCTTATTGATTATTTAGAAAATAGCAGGCGTAAGATCATGTTTTTTATAAACGCGTATTAATGTATCACTATATGCTTCCAGCCTTTCTCTTCTCTCTTCTCTCTTTTCTCTCTTTCCTCTTTTCTCTTCTCTCTTTTCTCTTCTCATCTATTTCGCCCCTATCAGGGCTTTATATTATTCTTGTCGATTCTTTTGCTACCGATACATGACTCCTTCGGAGTCAAAAAACAAATTCGAATATCGTTAATCGTTATTCGTATATCGGATATCTGACATCCTTTCTCTTTTCGTTTTTCGCTTTTCGTTTTTCTCTTTGTTCTATTCTCTTTGTTCTATTATCTTTGTTGCCAAAATGACACAAAAATTATGCGAACAATTCTGATATTGGTTATTCTTGTTATATCGTTGGCTATCAGCATTCCTCAAGGGAATTCTGCCAACACTCCTGCTGATACATTGATTTACCAACCCTATGATACAATCTGGGTCGATTCGGTAATGAGCTCTTTAAGCCTTGAACAAAAAATTGCCCAGCTTTTTTCAATAAGAGCTTATTCGAACAAAGAAAAGAAGCATGAAAAGAAGATAGCATCTCTCATAAAAAAATACAATATTGGAGGATTGACATTTTTCCAGGGCGGACCGGTCAGGCAAGCTCAACTTACCAATTATTATCAGGAAATATCACAAACACCGCTGCTCATTATGCAGGATGCTGAATGGGGGCTGGGCATGAGACTTGATAGTACTTATTCGTTCCCCTACCAATTGACAATGGGAGCAATGGATAATGATAGTCTTGTATATGCGGCAGCTTCTGAAATTGCCGGCCAGCTTAAGAGGATTGGTGTTCATGTTAATTTAGCTCCTGTAGTGGATATTAATAATAACCCTCTTAATCCGGTAATAAATTATCGTTCTTTTGGTGAAGATAAATATAATGTTACGTCAAAAGGGCTTGCTTACATGCATGGCCTGCAGGATCATGGTATTATCGCAACGGCAAAACATTTTCCCGGACATGGTGACACCGATGCTGATTCTCATCAAACTTTGCCGGTTATTCAACATACAAAGGAAAGGCTTGATAGTATTGAATTGTTCCCGTTTAAGAAGCTGATCAGTGAAGGGCTGTACGGAATCATGATTGCACATTTATACCTGCCTGCTTATGACGATGATAAAAATCTACCATCAACTCTTTCCGGAAACCTGGTTACTGGCCTGCTAAAAGAACAACTTGCATTTAATGGGCTTATCATTACAGATGCCCTTGACATGAAGGGTGTTACAATGTATTATTCCCCGGGGGAGATTGAAGAAAAAGCATTTCAGGCTGGTAACGACATCCTGTTGCTTCCATGTGATGTTCCAAAAGCCATAAAAAAAATTAAACAGGCAATTAAAAAAGGGTTAATTGTTGAGCAGGAGGTTGAGGCCCGCTGCCGTAAGGTTCTTGAGTTTAAGTATAGAGCCGGATTAGCTCAATATATGCCTGTTGAGATTGAAAATCTGAATGAGGATATTGACACGCCACGAGCCAAAGGGATCAATAGAAAGATCTATGAGTCGGCGATTACCCTGGTGAAGAACGAAGAGGGCCTTCTCCCTTTGGAGTTGAATGATAGTGTTAAAATAGCCTCTCTTTCAATTGGAGCCGCTAATAAAACGGCCTTTCAGGAAATGATGGATAATTACGCACAAATCGACCATTTTTCAATTGAGCAACCTTCTAATAAAGAGGCTGTTAACCTGATACATGAGCAATTAAATCCATATAATCTGGTAATTATAGGAGTTCATTGTGCATCTAATTTTCCATTTTCCTATGGAATTTCAGATGGTACGGATAGATTGATCTCAATACTTGCTGCAGGTAAAAAAGTGATTGTGAATATATTTGGTAGCCCTTACAGTTTAGATAGATTCAGTAGAATTGATGATTTTGATGCCATCATAGTTTCATACCAGAACAATATTACGGCCCAGGAAATATCATCTCAAATGATTTTTGGGAGTATTGCTTGCCAGGGGAAGCTACCTGTAACTGCGTCAACTAAATTTCAGGCAGGTTTGGGAATAAATACTATAAGCAAAAACATGTTATCGTATACCATCCCGGAAGAGCTCAATATCAATAGAGACTATCTTTTGGAAATTGATTCACTGCTACTTAATTCCATTGAAGAGGGAGTTTTTCCGGGCTGTCAGGTCATGGCAGTGAAAGATGGAAGTGTGTTTTATCAGAAATCCTTTGGTTATCACACCTATAAGAAACAAATACCTGTTAAAAACACGGATCTGTTTGATCTGGCTTCAATCACCAAGATCGCAGCCACTACGCTTGCAGTCATGAAGATGACAGCTGACGAAAAAATAGATATTGATCTGCCTTTGGTTTATTACCTGCCATTCCTGAAAGGAACCAATAAGGAAAATATCATTATCCGTGAAATGATGGCCCACCAGGCACGTTTTACACCCTGGATACCTTTCTATAGGAATACACAAAATGATAATGACCCGGATACATTGATTTACAGCCAATCAATCTCAGAAGTGTTTCCATTCAGAGTTGCTGATAAAATGTACATACACAGGGATTATTATTACACAATTTTTGATACGATAGTAACTTCCCCTTTGCTTGAAGCTGAAGAGTATAAGTATAGCGATCTTCCGTTTTATTTTCTTAAAAGGATCATTGAGAACGGCCTTAATCAACCAATTGAGAAATATTTGAATGCAGAATTCTATTCGTCGATGAATCTTTTCACGGTGGGGTATAGGCCGCGCGATCGTTTTCCATTGAATTCTATTGTCCCAACGGAGGATGACAAAAATTTTCGGCAACAACTCCTACATGGTGATGTGCATGATCCGGGTGCTGCGATGTTAGGAGGAGTATCGGGGCATGCCGGATTGTTTTCAAATGCTAATAGCCTGGCAGTTTTAATGCAAATGTTATTACAAAATGGAGAATATAATGAGATATCCTACCTTGATAGTCTTGTAATTGAGGAGTTTACGAGTTATCAGTTTCCTTTGTCTGATAACAGGCGCGGGCTGGGGTTTGATAAGCCTCTGTTCGAATATTTAGAAGACGGCCCTGCCTGTAAAGGTGCTTCACCATCAAGTTTTGGGCACAGTGGTTTTACAGGAACTTATGTGTGGGCAGATCCTGAAAACAGGTTGATTTACGTTTTTTTATCCAACCGTGTTCATCCCGATGCTTCTAATAGAAAGATGTCTGAAAGAAATATCAGGACAAGGGTGCATCAGTTGTTTTATGATGCTTTGGAGGAGAAGAATTAGACGATTGTCAATTGTCGATTTTCAATATTCGATTTAAAAATCGTTACATTGCCAATTAACATCGAAAATCGTCACATCAACAATCAACATCGAAAATCGCCCAATCGACAATTGACAATCGCCCCGGTTCTTTCTCTGTAATGCACCTCAACCCCTGCCCCTTCTCCTGAAGGAGAAGGGAGGGCACCGAGCTATGCTGATAACTGGTAAGCGCTGTTCTCTCCGCCAGCTGGCGGAGGAGTTAGAGGGGGTGCATACAAAAAAGAAAGGCGGGGGCTTTCTCTTCACCATTGTTTTTTCTATAAATATTGGATGCTTCCGGCACCTGGTTCATTCTGTAATTATTTTCCTGGATTTATGAACAGAGGAATTTCTGAAATAGATTGAAGAACAGAGGAACAGAGGATGGTTGATTTTTGAAGTTTTTTCAGATCTTAAATCCTTTGTTCCTTTGTTCCTCTGTTCTGTTTTCAAAAATCCTTGATGAGCTTATGGTCATTTTTAAACCCGGAGGGTTTACATGTTAATAGAAAAGCTGGTGTTAAAGGTTGCTTACGACCCCGGCCGGGGTCGAATGTTCCATGTTCCGCATTAATTCCTATAAACATATGATGCCTCCGGCATCTGGGTTTTTCTATAATTATTTTCCTGGATTTAAGAACAGAGGAATTGTTGAAATAGATTGAAGAACAGAGGAACAGAGGATGGTTGATTTTTGAAGTTTTTTCAGATCTAAATCCTCTACAGGTTATTTTTTTAATTCACCTCAACATCCCTTTTTACATCAATGCACCTCAACCCCTGCTCATT
>JAGLWB010000061.1 GCA_023133655.1 Bacteroidales bacterium | reverse complement strand
GGTCCATTAATCGTCTGCCAATAGAAACTGCCCCTCGGACTGTAATATCATATTCAGGAAATTCTTCACGGGCGATAGCTGAAGCTGAGTAAACTGATGCACCACTCTCATTAACCATGATTGCAATCACATCTTTCCCAAAACGGATACGCCTGATGAAGTATTCTGTTTCTCTTCCGGCAGTGCCATTGCCAATAGCGATAGCCTCAATCTTATAAGCATCAACAAGGCTGGTGATTTTATGCATTGCAAGCCTTGTCTCATTTTGTGGAGGATGTGGGTAAATAGTTTCATTATGCATCAGGTTTCCCTGTTTGTCGAGGCATACTATTTTACATCCGGATTTGAAGCCTGGATCAATTGCCAACACATTCTTTTGGCCCAATGGAGAAGCCAATAATAACTGCCGGAGATTATCTGCGAACACAACAATAGCAGCTTCATCTGCTTTACTTTTAGCCCATGATCTGATTTCAGTTTCAAGTGATGGTCGCAAAAGACGTTTATAAGAGTCTTTAAGTGCCAGCATAACCTGTTCAGAACAAGTTGCGCTCCCTTTGACAAACACTCTCTCTAATCTTGAATAAGCTTCTTCTTCAGGAGGGAAAACCGTTACCTTTAAAAAATTCTCCTTTTCGCCTCTGAAGATAGCCAGTATCCGGTGTGATGGTGCTTTATTCAGTAATTCGGAATGATCAAAATATGCTTTATATTTTATTCCATCCTCTTCTTTTGCTTTTTTGACTTTCGATTTCAGTATCGCTTCCCGAAAAAACAAATTCCTTAGAATCTCTCTGGCTTTGCCATGCTCATTCATCCACTCTGCAGCAATATCCCTGGCACCTTTAAGGGCTTCCTCTTCGTTATTAATACCCTTCTCCTTATTGACAAATTGGGTAGCTTTTTCATAAATATCATCTGACTTTTGGGCCATAATCAACCTTGCCAATGGCTCAAGCCCTTTTTCCTTTGCAATAGATCCAAGAGTTTTGCGCTTTGGTTTAAAAGGCAAATAAATGTCTTCTAATTCTGTTAATGTATTCGCATGTTGGATTTTCTTCTCCAAAGCAGGCGTTAAGTTACCCTGTTCTTTAATGGTAGATAGTATTGTTTCCCTGCGATTGTCAATCTCAACGAGTTTTTTTACGCGGTCACGAATTTTTATTATATCAATTTCCGTAAGGCTGCCGGTCATTTCTTTACGATACCTGGCAATGAACGGAATAGTAGCACCCTCATCAAGAAGACGAATAGTATTTTGAACTTGAAATTTTGATAGATTCAGTTCAATAGCTATAATATTAGAGTAATGCTCTTTCATTTTCAACGCTACTAACAAAGTAAAATGTAATCATGGATTTTGTTCAAGGTACCTGCAAATTTACTCAGGGCATGAAGAATTTAATATTTTATGACTTTCTCAACATGAATAAAATCGTCACAAATGAGGCGTACAAAGTATATGCCAACAGGATAATTTTTGATATCAATTTTCCGAATGACCTCATTGGTGGAAAGCGGAAAGAATTTATCATTATATACTGATTGCCCATTCATGCTAATAACCTCAACCGAAACTTCCGATTCAATTCCTTTAAGAAGAATGTTAAATAATCCATCAGCAGGATTTGGATATATTTTTACAAATGCAAGGTTATTTAAAGATGGTATCCCTGTACACTCGGCAAAGCTAAAAATGATGGTGATAAAAGCCGTATCATAACATCCTGTCTCTTCATTCTCAACCCTCACCCAATGTGTTTGCATATCAAAACCAATACCGGTAGTGCTCACCCGAAAAGTTTCATCAGGTGAATGATTGTCCCACTCATGCTGATAACCCGGACCCATGGCAGGATCAAGAATGATG
>JAGLWB010000060.1 GCA_023133655.1 Bacteroidales bacterium | reverse complement strand
AAGGTTTAAGGTTTAAAGATCATTTATCTCTTTAAAATACATTTTAAAGTCCTTTGAATTGAGAATGGTCTTAAATTCATTGATGTTATAATAAATTTCCTGCCTGACTGTTTTTAATTTACCAGACGGTGGCCTGTAAATACCACCACCCAGTACAGACATCCCATCCTCAAGATGCAGGTAATAACAAGCCTTTACACTTTTTCTTCCCCCATGGGCTATGAAAGCCCTAACATGAGATTTATAGAAAATCCAGCTTATCTTTTCTATTCATAACTTCATTTTTTTTTGATTTTAAGGTCACAAATTGCAGGTTTTTGGATTAATAGAAAAATAGTAAAAAAATTTTGTTAAAACAAAAAATTGTTAACGGTGAATATTGGATCAGTTAAGGTCAGCTTTGTAATTATTTTTCTCCTATTTAGATTTGGTGTTTTTGCAGAGGGAGACCTGAACGCCTCCGGTGCACGATCAGGAGGGATAGCCCATGCCTCTTTATGCCTGAACGATGTTTGGTCAGCTATAAACAACCAGGCTGGATTGGCATCACTAAAACAGGTAGCAGCCGGTGCCTATTATGAAAACAGATTTTCACTAAAAGAGTTAAGCCTCTATTCATTTGTCGCTGCCATTCCGGTAAAATCCGGTACAATTGGAATGTCGTTTGTTTCATTTGGTTACTCAAAATACCATGAATCTAAAATCGGTATCGGGTATGCTACAACCTTGGGGAAAATTATACAGTTTGGGTTGCAACTCGATTACTTTCAGTTTTCTATTCCGGATCTTCAACAAACTAACAAGCTGCTTACTTTTGAGTTCGGATTAAACACCCTGGTTAATAAGGATCTCATTTTATCAGCTCATATTTTAAACCCGCTGCATCTCTCCCGGACAATTATTAAAAGCAGCAACATACCATCGCTGATCAGGTTTGGGCTACTCTACTCATTTTCCGATCAATTGTTAGTGACTGTTCAGGCTGATAAAGATTTGTTAAATAAGGCTTCACTAAAAATAGGCATTGAGTATCAGGCACTGTCCAACCTGGTTGCACGTACAGGCATCTCAACAAACCCAATGATTAACAGCTTTGGGGTAGGCATGAAATGGAAAAGATTAATCATCGATATAGCAACCTCTATTCATCAGGTGCTGGGTATTTATCCACAGATGTCGGTTACTTATAAAATTAAATAATATTGTAAAACAAGGATTGAAAAATATTTTACCACGAAGTCGCACAAAGGACTACACAAAGGTATCACAAAGAAAAAATTTAATTTTTATGAATATAGAAAAGATTTTTAAAACGGTTTTAGATTGCTCTTTTCAGGCTAAATATTATTTTGATGTGCTGGCTAAAGAAATGCATTTTGTTAGAATCCTGAAAGGATTCAAGGTAATAGCTCAGGGCGAAGTGAAACGAAGCCCTGAGATATAGAATGTTAATGTTAAATTAGGGCTGAAAGCCCGACAGGTAATTAATAATAAAATTATGCCACAAAGTTTGTCAAAAGTATATATACACTGTGTGTTTTCCACAAAAAATGATATGTCATTAATTACAAATGCCATGCGAAAGGATTTGCACGCTTATATCATAGGAACATTATCAAATATTGGCTCTTATGTAAATGAAACTTATGCTAATCCTGATCACATTCATGTTTTGTGCACATTGCCCCGGACTATAACTATTGCCGAATTAATTTCGAAAATAAAAACACCTTCTAGTAAATGGATTAAAAAACAAGGCATTACCAATTTTTCATGGCAAGGCGGATATGGGGCTTTCTCTGTTAGTTCATCCAAGGTGAGGGTTGTTGAAAGGTACATTCAAAATCAACAGCAACATCATAAAAAAATATCTTTTAAAGATGAGCTACGTGATTTTTTTAATGAATATAACATAGATTTTGATGAACGTTATGTATGGGATTAACAATTCTATGTGGTATATGGTTGCCGCCCTTTCAGGGCTTGCATCAAATATTAATCCTTAAGCTCAGGGTTTCGTTTCACTACACCCTGAGCTATTACATTAAGGGGCGTTGCCCCTTTGAAATTGAGGCCAGCGCATCAAAATAATATTTAGCCCATATTTGAAACTTTCTGGATGTAAGTTAGGCTTATTGGTAAACTTTTATGTCAGGCACTTGAAAAATGGTATTAAACGGGTAATTTATTAGTCCTTAGAGTGCCTTCGTGATATCCTTTGTGCGACCTCGTGGTAAAAAAAAAAATTCAACTCTTGATTCGCATCTTTGTTATGAACTTTTAAATTTTGATGAAAACAGCTTCTGAACATAATAAAATAATTCCAGTCATATTATTTCTCTCTCTATTGGGTTTCCAAAAGTTGAACCTTGCTCAAATAGATTTAAGTCCAACGATTGACCATGATTATCAAACAATGCAAGGGCTTGAAGAGATAAATGAGAATCAGGAGAATGCGATTGAGTTAATTGAATTCAACGAGAGCAGTGAGAATAACAATACGATACTAAACATAAATGATGCTTCAGGGGATGAACTGAAAAAAATATTTCTCTTAAATGAAAATCAAATAAAAAGCCTTTCTGAATACTTAGAAAAATATGGCCCACTGCTTACAGTATATGAACTTCAGGTAATTGATGGTTTTGATAGCCTAACCATTACCAGGATAATCAGAAAAATCTCGACTGCAGGCAACCCCGGACACAAAAATCTGACATTCAAGCAGCTGATAAAACATAGCCGGCAGAAACTCTTTTTACGTTACGGCAGGACACTGGAGAAGCAAAACGGTTATTTGAATTTCATCGATAAGGATGGCCAAGAAAATAACTCAAAGTACCTGGGTGGTGCTGAAAAAATGCAACTGAGATATTACTTTAATGGGTTAAATAAAATACGCTTTGGATTCCTTGCAGAAAAAGACCAGGGTGAAAAGCTATTTAATCCTGCTACTACAATGGGTGTGGATTTTTTCACAGCTCATCTGGGAATCAATGATGTAGGGCCCTTAAAGTCATTAGTCATTGGTGATTACCATCTGGGGTTCGGGCAAGGGTTGACTATATACACCGGGTCGACATTAGGCAAAACAAATACCGGATTAAATGTAAAAAAATATCCGCACATTTTAAAACCGAATACCTCTTCTGTTGAATATGGCTTTATGAGGGGCTTTGCGACAACTTTTGACTTTAGAAGATTTGAAATCACAACCTTTTATTCATCCAAAAAAAAAGATGCAACAATTACAGGTATTGATTCAACTACAAATGAAGTTACGTCAGTCAGTAATATTATTGAAACCGGGTTACACAGAACAGAAAATGAAACCGAGGCGAAAAATTCAATCAGGGAAAGGGTGATGGGAGGACAGGTAGCCTTTCATGGCAGACTATTTGACATAAGTGCCCACATTGTTCATAATTGGTTTAGCGCCAGGATCCTCAGCGACAACAAGGCTTACAACAAATTTACTTTCAGCGGAAAGGATAACCTGGTATTAGGAGTGAGCCCCCAATTACTGCTTTACCGCATGAATTTTTTCAGTGAAATATCGTATAGCAAAACAGGGGGATTAGCCGTCCTAACCGGGATGATATCCTCTATTTCTCCACGTTTTGATTTAGCAATGATTTACAGGCATTACGGAAAAAACTTCCAGAACGACAATGGGATGGCTTTTGGAGAGAATACTAAAAACATGAATGAAGAGGGGTTATACGTGGGCGTCATGATGCGTTTACACAGCAAACTACATATCTCCGCGTATGCCGATCAGTTTACATTTCCCTGGCTAAAAAGTCAGGTAAACACACCCTCGAGAGGAAAAAAATATTTTGTTCAAGCCAGGATATTACCCAATACTATTACAAATATTTTCATTAGATATAAACTGGATGTAAAAGAAAAAAACGCCGTTGGCCAAAACAGCTATCTAATTCAACTTAATAAAACCAGGCGTCACAGCTTACGTATTCACTGTGATTATACCATGAGTAATACGATTACAATACGGAACAGGCTAGAAATGATCACAAATAAGCAAGAGGTTTTAAAAGCACAACATGGTTTTTTACTCTATCAGGATTTCATTTACAAACCAGAAAATAAGCCTTATGAGTTTTATATCAGATATGCCTTATTCGACACAGATGGCTATGATGAACGAATTTATGCTTATGAAAATGATGTGTTATACGCACTGAGTGTCCCGGCATATTATTACAAAGGAAGCAGGGTGTACTTATTGATACATTATACCTTGCTTCAAAAAATAGATTTCTGGATTAAAATAGGCCAAACTGTGTACAAAGACCGCGAGTCGATTGGAACAGGCCCTGCAGAAATAATGAAAAATATTAAGACAGATATTCTCTCGCAAATAAGATTTAAGTTCTGATTAATCCTCCCGCCCCTCTTCCTCAATCTTTTCAAGTTTGTCAAGTCCATGAATATTCATTGATTTTGAGATTTTCGAGATATAACTCATGTCAAGCATACCTGCCAAGCTCAAAACAACGATTTCATCAGCTTCTTTGGCGATCATTAACAATTCGGATATACCTCCATTCTCTTTCTTCACATAAAAGCGAACTTCTTCACCTTTTTCCTGAACCACCATAAGCTCGGTGTATTCTTCCATTGGGTAAACTCGAAGTACTTCCTTATAAAAATCAATTGAACTGCAATCAGTCCCGGGAGTAAACGATAAAATCTTAAGGCCTTCAAGCTGCTCGATCATCTTCTGAAAATCTTCAAAATCCTGATCGTTTGCATTGTTCTCCAAATTTGCGAAAAGAGCAAACATCTCACCGGAAATATTCACCGTTGTAAAACAATCATGGCCGGCGTATTTCTCAAATAGTTTATCAATCGGGCTTTTCTGCGCCAATGTGATTAGCGGAAGGCTAACCATAATAATCAAGACAATTCTACTAACAAATTTTTTCATAATTACTGTTTTTTATAGGTTTCTAATAATTTCTTTGCTTTCTTCAAATTTCGCAAGTTTCGTTGCTTCATTAAGTCCAACATCAAACAATGCTAACCTGGAAAGATCATTTCTGCTTGTATTGATTTTTGAGAGCAGCGTCATTTCCGTCAGGCTGGCGTTGAGCTTGCCCATTTGTTCAATAGGCTTTGTACCTGCATTAAGTTTTCCTGATATCATTATCAGGGCTTCCATTGTAACGGCATAAGCCTTCTCGGGGTCGTCAAAAGTATCTTCAATCTTTGATGAGAAATAATCCATAGCCGAAAATCTGTTCATAGGAACAAAAATGACAAGAAGAATCAAGGCAACTGCCGCGATACTTCCTATAACAAACCAATTAATATTAAATCTCCCTTTGGAAAACACATCGGGATGTTCATTGATTCGGTTAAGGAGTTTTTCATCGAATCGATCGTCCGGCAATTCCACTGAGGCGGCTTTTTTATTCGACTCAAATAGTTTCTGATATATTTGCAGGTGATCGGGAATTTTTTGATGCAAGAAGAACTTCCTGATCTCCTCTTCATCTTTCAAAGAAGTATCACCGGCAAAGTATCTTTCCAATAATTCTTCAATTTTCGTATAGCTCATATTTATTCACTTTAATAAGGCCTTCTCTAACGTTTTTCCTGGCCCTGGATAAATTTACCCTGACTGCATTCAGGTTTATTTCGGTAATCTCGGCTATTTCATCAAAGTCATAACCTTCCACATCACGTAAATGGATGATTATCTTTTGCAACTCCGGCAGCTTATTGATCAACGCTAATACATGATCCATCGAATCAGCATTCTCGGCATAACTGTATGGTGACATATGGTTAACTGACAGATCAGCACTTAATCCATCCATTATTTTGTATCTTTTTGATTTCAGGATGTCAAAACATCTGTTTTTTGTGATGACCATTGCAAATGCTTCAATGCTTCTGTACTGTTGTAATTGATTGCGTTTCGACCACAATTTCACAAACACTTCCTGCACAACATCTTCTGCTTCCATATGATCGACCAGTAACCTCAAGGCAAGCCTGTACAGTCTGTTTTTCAATGGAAGAACTTCTTTTTTGAACGCTTCAATGGTCATGTCATAAATAAGACGAAGAATAAGGGATTATATTACAGGAAAGGCAGGAATAATTTTCGTGCCGGGTTTTCTGAACAGATAATATTTTAATGGCAATGTAAATTCAAATAGTAAATGCAACAAGTCAGGCCAATGATAAGTAATATCAAATTTGGATAGATAAGTTTTTTATCTATTTTTGTATGCTATTTGAAAATCAAAAATAAATAATATTATTAATTAAAAATTAAAATAATATGTTAAAAGGACATCCGAAAGGACTATTAGTAGCCTTCTTTTCCAATATGGGAGAACGATTTGGCTTTTACACCATGATGGCAATCCTTGTTCTTTTTCTTCAGGCAAAATTTGGTTTATCCGAAGAAGAAGCAGGTATTTATTATAGCTGGTTTTATTTTGGTATATATGGTTTAGCTCTGGTTGGAGGACTTATTGCTGATGGAACTAACAAATATAAGCTGGTAATTCTTCTTGGAATTATTATTATGTTCATTGGTTATGCGGTTATGTTCATCCCCGGGTTGACTCTTCCAGTCACAATAATAGCGTTATTTACAATTGCCTTAGGTAATGGACTTTTTAAAGGTAACCTTCAGGCAGTTGTGGGGCAAATGTATGACAACCCGAAGTACTCAAAGGTACGCGATACTGCCTTTATGATCTTTTATATGGGTATAAATGTAGGTGCATTTTTCGCACCATTTGTTGCAACAGGAATAAGGAACTGGTTTCTGAAAACTCAAGGATTTTTACATGATGGTAGTCTTCCTGCCATGTGCCATGCTTTTAAAAAAGGAGAGTTAGCTGATGTTACAGCCTTCCAAACCCTTGCCGATAAAGTTAGTCTCAATGGGGCAGTTACTGATCTCGGAAATTTCGCTGACTCTTATACTAATGCCTTCTCGATAGGATACAATTATGCGTTTGGAATTGCTGCCGGAGCGATGATAATTTCACTCCTGGTTTATGTAATATTTAACAAATATTTACCGACTAAAGAAAGAGAAGCTAAAGAGGTTAAGGTTGATGCTACAACAACTGTATCAAACAGTAAAGGTAAAAAGATAGGAAAAAAGCCTGTAGCTGTTATTGTATCATTTGTAATTGGAATAGTGGTTGCACTTGGGATTTACCTTCCTACGGGAAATATTGATATTGCCTTTGCAGTGGGTGTTTTTGTTGTTTTTGTTGCCTGGCTTCTTCAAATTTCAACAAAAGAAGAACGTCCGCGAATATCAGCACTTCTATTAGTATTTCTTGTTGTGATCTTCTTCTGGATGTCCTTTCATCAAAATGGTTTAACATTAACATTTTTTGCTAAAGATTATACTTTAAAGGCAGTGGATCCTTTCACAAATATATTCTTCAATCTTAACTCCATTTTAGCATTTATTGGTGCTATTGCAGGATTCTTTATTATAGTTTTACGTAAAAAAATGCCTGAGAGACTTATTGGACTTGCAATGCTATTGGGCTTAGGTTACTTAACATATTATTATGTTAATTCATATAGTCCGTTGAATCCTATTGAACCTGAAATTTTCCAATCTTTCAACCCGCTATTTATTGTCGCTTTAACATTTCCTGTTATGGCACTTTTCACGTGGTTGAGAAAGAGAAAACTTGAACCTTCTACTCCAAGAAAGATCGGTATTGGTATGATTATCGCTTCCCTTGGTTTTGTAGTAATTCTTGTAGGTTCACTTAACCTGGTTTCACCCCATGAATTACAATATGTTGATGACATGGGAAAATTACAATATAATCCGGTACCTGATTCTTCACGTGTAATGCCTTACTGGCTTATCAACAGTTATCTTATCTTAACTATTGCAGAGTTATTCCTTAGTCCGATGGGATTATCTTTCGTTTCAAAGGTAGCACCCACACGATTCCAGGGAATTATGCAAGGCGGGTGGCTGCTTGCAACGGCAGTTGGTAACAAGCTTTTGTTTGTTGGAAGTTTCTTCTGGGGGAAAATCGATTTATGGCAACTATGGGCAATATTTGTTGTTTGCTGTATTTTATCAGCTATGTTCGTTTTCTCTATTATTAAACGTTTGGAGAGAGTGACTAATGATGTTTAATGAATTTTTTTAATACTTCTTTTTTTGCAACCCTGCTAGGATTTCATCCTCCTGACAGGGTTTTTTTTATGGATTTTGCCTGGAAACATAACAGACGTTTTAACTCTTATTCAGAGTATTTCAAGAACTATTTTGGCGAACGTGTTCAAAAAGTGGCCATTGATGCAGGCTTTACCTGCCCGAACAGAGATGGTACTGTTGGTATAGGTGGATGTACTTATTGCAATAACGATGCTTTTAATCCCTCCTATTGTACACCGGAGAAATCCATCACGCAACAAATAGATGAAGGCATTAAATTCCATGCAGTCAGGTATAGAAAAGCTACAAAATACCTGGCCTACTTTCAAGCATATTCCAACACCTATGCTTCCCTTAAAAAATTAGAAAAAATCTACACAGAGGCGCTCTCTTACCCGGGCATAATCGGATTGGTTATTGGAACACGGCCGGATTGCATTGATGATGAGAAGTTGGATTTCTTTAAAACTATCGCAAAAAATCATTATTTAATCATTGAATACGGTATTGAATCCTGTTATAATCGCTCTCTCCAATCTATTAACAGAGGTCATACATTTGAACAATCGGTAGATGCTATTGAAAAAACAGCAGCCAGGGGTATCTTTACAGGTGCTCACATGATCTTCGGCCTCCCCGGAGAAAGCAGGGAAGAGATGCTGAAGGAGGCTGAAATATTATCAAACCTTCCATTAAACAATATAAAACTTCACCAGCTTCAGATCATGAAAAATACGGAGATGGCAGAAAAATATAAAAATGACCCTTCCTCATTCTCTTTTTTCAAGCTGGAAGCATATATAGAATTCATCATCGATTTTCTGGAAAAACTATCTCCCTGCATCGTTGTTGAACGCTTTGCCGGGGAAGCTCCGCCGCGGTTTCTGACTGGCCCGGGCTGGGGTTTGATACGCAATGACCAGATCGTACAGATGGTTGAAAAACGATTAAAAGAACGGAATACATGGCAGGGAAGGCTCCGGGAAAAATAAAATATAAAAAAATTTGAAAATTATTTTGACAGAACCGTTGTTTTAACATCCCAAAATAATTATATTTGTCATCACATAAAAAGCTAATACTAACTAAAACTAAAAAATTATGAAAAAATTTACGTTAAAAGTGGTGATGATTTTTTTGTCATCATTGATTCTATTTTCACTGGGAAGTTACGGACAAGAACCGAGTATCCTGGTTGTTGACCGTGACGGCAGTTCCTGGGCACCGGATGCATTTACCGATGTCTGGCCTATATTTGAGGAGGCTCTTATTGACAACGATTACGATTATGAATACTGGGAGGTGATAAATGCTGAAGATAATGGCCCTGACTATGTGTATATGGGTGATTTTGATATGGTAATCTGGTTCACCGGCGAGGTATGGGCCGGATCATCTACCTTGACTTTTGATGATGAAATTAATCTAATGCTTTATTTATTTGATGGAGGAAATCTATTCTTATCGGCCCAGGATTATCTTTATGATGTATATTATGAAGTAGAAATATTTGAGGAGGGCCAGTTTCCTTATGATTATCTGGGATTAAGAGAAGTAGTACAGGACGTTTGGAATATTGACATGCCTGATTTAGCCTCTGTTGATGGTGTAGCTGGTTCTCTTGCAGAAGGGATGGAATTCGAGTTACAGGATCTGTTTACTACCGGCAGGGAAGGATTATTTATTGATAATATCATTGACCATGTTGGTACAGATATGTTTATGTTATGGGACCCTGCTCCGGAAGGGATCATTGGCGTCCAATATGAAACAGACCTTTTTAAAACAGTTTTCACCACCGGCTCTTATGCCTGCATTGTTGATTATGACGCACGGATGGAGCTAATGGTTAATATTGTTGACTTCTTAACCGGATCAGCACCACCACCCGTATGTTATCCTTATTTTGATGATTTTGAATCATATACTGCCGGAGGATATCTTGCCGAACAAGGTGACTGCTGGACTACCTGGAGTGGTACTACCGGTGGAGATGAGGATGCTTTTGTGGTTGATGAACAAGCTTACAGTGGCGCTAACTCTGTGAAAGTGGAAGGATCTTCGACCGACCTCATTTTCCCATTAGGCAACAAGACCGAAGGTCATTATGAGGTCAGTATGTACCTGTATGTTGAATCAGGATATGGCGGGTATTACAACCTTATGCATGAATTTGGCGACAATAATGAATGGGCAATTGAGATTTATTTCGCGTCAGATGGATCAGGTTATATCCATGCCGGCGGGGCGAATGCTGCTACTTTCACTTATCCGGTTGGAACATGGTTCAAAAGTGTTGTGCTGGTAAATCTTGATTCCGATTATGCTGAGCTCTGGATAAACGATGTATTTGTACATGGATGGCAATGGAGTTTGCAATCAGGTGGTGACCCGGGACTTAACCAACTTGGTGTGGTTGACATCTTTGCTGCTGCACCATCTGGAGATTCACCTATGTTCTTTTTCGATGACTTTGAATATAAAGAAGCACCACTTGTATGTTATCCTTATTTTGATGATTTTGAATCATATACTACCGGAGGATATCTTGCCGAACAAGGTGACTGCTGGACTACGTGGAGTGGTACTACCGGTGGAGATGAGGATGCCTTTGTAGTTGATGAACAAGCTTACGGCGGTGTTAACTCTGTGAAAGTGGAAGGATCTTCGACCGACCTCATTTTCCCATTAGGCAATAAGATTGAAGGTCAATATGAGGTCAGTATGTACCTGTATGTTGAATCAGGATATGGCGGGTATTACAACCTTATGCATGAATTTGGCGACTATAATGAATGGGCAATTCAGATTTATTTCGCGTCAGATGGATCAGGTTATATCCATGCCGGCGGGGCGAATGCTGCTACTTTCACTTATCCCGTTGGAACATGGTTCAAAAGTGTTATGCTGGTAAATCTTAATTCCGATTATGCTGAGCTCTGGATAAACGATGTATTTGTGCATGGATGGCAATGGAGTTTAGAATCATTTGGTGACCCGGGACTTAACCAACTGGGTGTGGTTGACATCTTTGCTGATGCACCAACAGGCGATTCACCTATGTTCTTTTTCGACGACTTTGAATACAAAGAAGCAACCGGGGTTGGAATAAATAATCATATCACCTCTGCTGATATTACCATGTTTCCGAACCCTGCTTACGATCAGGTTGAGATCAGTTCTTTAGAAATTATCAAAGAGGTGACTATTTTCAACAATATGGGACAGATGGTCCTAAATCAGGCTTCAGATAACAGTCGTGTGGTTATCAATATCTCTAACTATCCAACAGGTATTTACACTGTTCAAATCAAGACTGAGAATGGTATCAAAACAGAGAAACTTTTGATTAAATAATCAGGGTTTACTGTAAAACAGTTACGGGGTCGTTTTTTAAAATGACCCCGTTTTTTTATCCGTTTCTTTTCTTTTGGGATAACGTCGTGCTTTTTTTAATTCCTGGCTTATTATCCATTCCAACTGTCCATTTGTACTCCTGAACTCATCAATTGCCCATTTCTCAACAGCATCTAATAACTCAGGCCTTATCCGTAACACAAATGCTTTTCTTTTTGCCATACTTTTTCTTTGTCACTGCCCCAAACAATAATCCCTTAAAATGTTCTATCCTCCATCATCTTTTGAACTGCCCTCTGGAATGCTTCGCCCCGTTGAGTGCCGAATAAAATCTTAGTCCCATCCTTTAAATAAAGCTGCATACCTATATTTCCATAAACATTGTATGCCTTGCCCCATTTCTTTGACCCGGTCTTCACACCCCATCCACCATACTCTATTACCGGCCGATACTTTCTAAGCTTAAAACTATCAATCCGGCTTTTTAAAAGATCTCTTTTTTTGTTTATTACCGGAGGATAGCTATACCTGATACCATCTTCTTTTACCTCTACAATTAACCTTATTTTGACAAACAAAAGCAGTAATCCAATCATGAGTAAAAAAACAAGAATCGCGGAGACAATTAATCCTTTGTCCGACATCGGATTATCTCCCCAGGGTTCTCCCTGAATAAGTTGTTGATTAATACCAATCACAAAAGGTATCATAGCTGTAGAAAATAATACAATAAAGATCACCCAACCCACCGGGCGGTTAAATCGTTGTTCTTCTTTGAAATAAGGTTTTGACATGCCTGATAATTACTTATGAAGTGTTCCTGTATTTACAACGGGCATAGCATCTTTATCTGAACAAAGAACTACCATCAGATTACTGACCATCGTTGCCTTGTGTTCTTCATCAAGTACAATGACCTCTTTCTTGGATAACTCTTCGAGTGCCATTTCCACCATACTAACTGCACCTTCAACAATCTTGGTTCTGGCTGCAACTATAGCAGTAGCCTGCTGTCTTCTTAGCATCGCCCCGGCAATTTCAGAAGCATACGCCAGGTAATTGATCCGTGCTTCGATAACTTTAACTCCTGCCATATGTAAACGATCACTGATTTCATCTTCAAGCATTTTATTTACTTCTCTGGACCCCCCACGTAAAGTAATCCTTGCATCTTCATCTTCAAGATTATCATATGGATAATTTCCTGCTAAATTCCTTATGGCCGCCTCGCTTTGTATATTAACAAAATGCTCATAATCATCTACGTCAAAAGCGGCTTTGAATGTGTTTTCCACTCTCCAAACCAATACAACACCAATCATCACAGGATTCCCGATCTTATCATTGACTTTAATCGGTTCGCTGTCCAGGTTCCGGGCCCTCAAAGATATTTTTTTCTTAACAAAAAAAGGATTAACCCAAAAAAATCCATTTTTCTTTACTGTACCGGTATACTTCCCAAACAGAACCAGTACTGATGATTCATTGGGGTTAACCACCAAAAATCCTCCGATAAAAAACAGGCCCACAATAAGGACCGGGATCAACCAGAGCATCTTCATAAAAACAAGTCCCAAAACAGGGACAGCAATAAATATCAAGACCATTAACAAGCCCAGATATCCAGACATGGGCAGAAATGCTTTTTCTTCTTTCATCTTATATATTTTTTTATTGAATAATAATATTATTTTGATATCACAATGATATAACTTATTAATGAGAAATGCAACTTTTAGGTGTTATTTATTTTCGTTTTAAATAACATTTGGGTACTGTCAGGTGTAACACCTGACAGGCATGAAAAAATGCAAATTTTCGATGTTATTTATTTCCGTTTCAAATAGCAATAACCCCAAGGCAAACCCTGAATTCATATTTTACCTCACCCCAGCCCTCTCCGCCAGCTGGCGGAGAGGGAGAAATTAAAAACCTCAAAAAAATACTTAGCTTTGCATGCAATCATCAGCACTGCATGAAAAAATACAAACATCTATTCTTTGACCTGGATAAGACCCTTTATGATTTTGAAAAAAGCTCGGAATCAACTTTCAGGGATTTTTTTGATATCTATCACCTCGAAAACAAAGGAGTAAATTCTTTTCAAAAGTTCATTGAAACATACCGGCGTATCAATCTGATGTTATGGGCAATTTATCGCGAAGGCGGTATCAAAAAAGAGGTGTTAAATATAAAGAGGTTTGACTTGGCGCTTCAGGAGTTTGGCATTCACGACACGATCCTTGCCACCCGGATTGCAGAATATTATGTTAATAAAAGCCCCCTGAAGAAAACGCTTTTTCCGGGAGTCATAAAAACACTTAATTATCTTGAAAACAAATATCATATGCATATTATCACCAATGGGTTTGAAGAAGTTCAATGGAAAAAACTCAGGGCATCAAACCTGAGGAAGTACTTCGATAAGGTGATAACATCGGAAGAAGCTGGCTGCAAAAAACCGGATAAGGGGATATTTATTTATTCCCTCACACAAGCCAATGCCAAAATCGGGGAAAGCCTTATGATTGGTGATGACCTGATAGTAGATATCAAAGGAGCCCATGCAGCAGGTATTGATCAGGTATTTGTGAATTATTCAAATAATAGCCATGGTGAGGAGGTGACATATGAAATTCAGCACCTTGAAGAATTGATGAAAATATTATAAGAAAAGAGTTTATATTTATAAAAAACTTCCGATAATTGTCTTCCCTCCCCTTACCTTTTGATGCAGCTTGACTTCAAGTTTTGTGTCTAATGGCAGAAATAAGTCTACCCGGCTTCCAAACTTGATAATACCTAATTCATCTCGTTGCTTTATTCCCTCATTCACTTTTCCATAAGAAACGATCCTCCTGGCAACGCCACCGGCAATTTGGCGAATTAATACTTCCTGTCCATTTTGATTTGCTACAACAACGCTTTTTCTTTCGTTAAGGCTGGAAGATTTAGGGCTCCATGCAAACAAATGTTTACCCGGATGATACTTGATATATTTAATTATTCCGGAAACAGGGAACCAGTTAACATGTACATTGCTGATAGACATAAAGACAGAAATCTGTATCCGTTTGGCTTTGAAGTATTCTTCTTCGTAAACTTCTTCAATAACCAACACTTTACCATCAGCAGCACTAATAATCTGTCCATCATCAGGCTGGCCGCTTCTATCAGGTTTCCGAAAGAATAGAATAGCACTAAGGTAAAATAAAGTACCTAGCACATATAAAAAATAATGGATGAAGGATTGAGCAGGGAAAAGCACATTCAAAATAATGAAAACGCCAACAACGAATATCATTAAATAAAAAAGAATCCTGTATCCCTCTTTATGAATTATCATATTTATTGCAATTATAATATTATCAACAAATATATAAAAGTAAATGGAATAGCTATTAACGCTCCATCGAATCTATCTAGTATTCCACCATGGCCCGGCAATATTTTTCCTGAGTCTTTTATACCAATACTTCTTTTTAACATTGACTCCGTAAGATCACCAAGGGTTGCAAAAACAATAATAATCAGCGCAAAGATAAACCATTCCTGCAAATTGAATAAATCAAAGAATAATGAAAAGATATAAGCTGATAACAGGCCAAACAGCAGCCCCCCAATACTCCCTTCCCAGGTCTTTTTTGGGGAGATGCGTTTAAAAAGAGGATGTTTGCCCAAAGAAGATCCAACCAGATATGCAGCAGAATCGCTGATCCATAGTATGGAGAAAAAACCTAATAGGATCTCTTCATAATAACTATCAACATACAATAATGGGTTGAAAAAGAAATTTAAAAGGGAGAAAGGTAGTGCAATGTAAATAACGCCAAGCAAGGTAGAGGCAATATCCATGAAAGGATTTGGCGAGCGTGAAAATAATTCTGCAATAAAAAAAGAGAAAACCACCGGAAAATTTATTAATAAAATGTAGGGTGAGACATAAAAATTGGCAACCAAGGCAGATGTAATAAACAACACAGAGCCCATAATGATACCTGAAAACGTATTCGGGTTCCAATGATCGGATCGAATTAATTTATAAAACTCAATCTGGCCAATGACGGTTACAGCAAAGAAGACAATTGAAAACAGGTATTGTTTCCATATGATTGAACCAATAACAATCAAAACAAAAACAGCTCCGGTAAGCGTACGTGTAAGCAGATTACTCATATTCTCTTTTAATTAAAATCTGTTTTGCTCTAAAAGCATCTTCAACATTAACAAATAGTTCGATTTCACCAATTAAGTAAACTGAATCCTTTTTATTTACAATGACACTCTGGATATTATTTTCAGCTAATAAGCCCTTTAGAATTTCAACCTTGTACAATAAAGTTGATGAATATATTTTAGTCCATTTTGCATCCATCTTGTTATAGTTTATTATACCTTATTTTTCGTCATTTTGCTTCCTCTTTTTATCAAGTCTAACATTCGGAAAATCATCATGATAGACACCCATAAAATTATCGATCAAAATTAAATACTTTTTTTCATCATCCGGGAGAAGCTTTAACTTCATAATAGCATACTTGGTTTGTTCTCCAAAAGAAGGAATCAGATTGCGGAGGTTAGTATAATCATGCATACTTGATTCCCACACAATATGCGATATTTCATCTTTTAATGTTTGAACAAGTGTGTCGGCCGACTTTATTTTTTCCCTATACTCCAATATTTTAGTACAAAAAAGTAAACCAGTTAGAAGCTATTTCCATCAATAAAAAAAACAAAAAGTTCTTTCGGGCCATGTGCCCCCATTACCAGGGTTTTTTCAATATCAGCAGTTCTACTGGGCCCTGTGATAAAGGATATCATTGAAGGGAATTTATCAACTGAGTACCTTTGTTTCATTTTCTTAAGAGCATCGTGCGTATCCGGGACTAACTGAGAGGAAAATGCAACCACAAGATGAACCTCCGGGAAAACATTCAGTCTTCGTCCGGAAGTTTGCCGGGAAGAGACCATGATGCTGCCGGTTCTGGAAATCAGAAATTCACACCCAGTCAGTGCTATCTTTAGTTCCAAAAATTCTTCAGGGCTTGACTGGACCTTTATTCCCCCACTTTCCAGAACTTTTCTAATCTCAGGATCTAAGCAAAAAACTTCTTCAAGTTCAAGGTTTTTTAAAACCAACCGAATATTACTTATAAACTCATGGCTATTTTCACAATAAACGAATCTACCACCAACATTTGTAAATTCCTGAGCAAAAGCAACATCTAACGTTTCTTTTATCTCATGAAACGGAGAGGTTTCAAGATCAACATTTGGATACGGATTTGCTGATTTAGAAATTAAAGCATTTCGGATCTTCTTAAGTACTTTTTCTTTAGAGGTACTTTCTTCCATAAACAATATGCTATGATTTGATTGATTGATTGTTTTTTGTTTGAGATTTTTTTTGTTTTGGCGGCTTGGTTTTCACACTTTCAGCATTATTCTCAATATGATCAATTTTATCCTCAAAAGGCCTTTTTCCAAAAATATTTTTCAGGTCTTCGCTGAATATTACTTCTTTTTCGAGCAAATAAGAGGCCAGTTTATTAACCTTCACTTTATTTTTCTTTATTAACCCGATGGCTCGCTTATAGGCTTTTTCAACCAGTATTCTCACCTCTGCATCTATGATCTCCGCAGTTTTCTCACTATATGGTTTTGTAAATGAGTATTCTTGTTGCCCTGTTGAATCGTAATAGGATATATTGCCAATTTTTTCATTCAGTCCAAAAAAGACAATCATGTTATACGCTTGTTTTGTAACTTTTTCCAGATCATTCAGAGCCCCTGTAGAAACCTTACCAAAATTAACTTCCTCGGACGCCCTGCCCCCTAACGCGGCGGTCATTTCATCAAACATCTGCTCATATGTAGTAATCTGGCGTTCTTCCGGGAGGTACCAGGCTGCCCCAAGGGCTTTCCCGCGCGGTACTATTGTAACTTTCACCAGGGGATGCGCATACTCGAGAAGCCAGCTGATAGAGGCATGACCGGCTTCATGAAAAGCGATCACTTTTTTCTCATCCTTTGATATGATCTTATTACGTTTTTCAAGCCCACCGATAATCCGATCTATAGCATCCATAAAGTCCTGTTTATCAATACTTTTCTTTCCATTTCTAGCTGCTATCAAAGCGGATTCATTACAAACATTTGCAATGTCAGCACCAGAAAAACCCGGAGTTTGTTTTGCCAGAAAATCTATTTTCAACGAGGTATCAATTTTCAATGGTTTGATATGCACATTAAAAATAGCCTGTCTCTCTGTAAGATCCGGAAGCTCAACATGAATCTGCCGGTCAAACCGCCCTGCTCTCATTAAGGCTCTGTCCAGGATGTCGGCTCTGTTGGTAGCTGCTAAAATGATTACCCCGGAATTGGAATCAAAACCGTCCATTTCGGAGAGCAACTGGTTAAGCGTATTTTCTCTTTCATCATTGGCTCCTGTCATCGGGTTTTTTCCTCTGGCCCGGCCAATGGCATCGATTTCATCAATAAAAATTATACACGGTGCCTTTTCTTTTGCCTGTTTGAACAGGTCCCGCACTCTTGAAGCCCCAACACCGACAAACATTTCCACAAAATCAGATCCGGATATCGAAAAGAAAGGAACTTGGGCTTCGCCGGCAACTGCTTTAGCCAACAATGTTTTACCAGTTCCCGGAGGGCCAACAAGCAAAGCACCTTTTGGGATTTTACCTCCAAGGCCAGTGTATTTATTTGGGCTTTTCAGAAAATCAACAATCTCCATTACTTCCACCTTGGCTTCTACAAGGCCTGCAACGTCATTGAAATTAACAGTCACCGCAGCTTCTCTGTCAAATAATTTGGCTTTCGACTTTCCGATGTTGAATATCTGTCCTCCCCCACCAGCACCTCTCCCCATCATTCGCATAATAAATATCCATGCAACAACCAATAATCCTATTGGCAGGATCCAGCCCATGAGCTCTCCGCCCCAGTTACGTTTATTTTTATTTGTAATATACACTGGCCTGGATGAATCTGATTGCGCTTTTTCAACATTATCATAAAAGGTCTCAACAGAACCAATTGTATATTTATACTGGAATCCGGTCCCTTTAAAACCGCTACTTTTTGCATCAGCATATTTTGCATCTGAGAGCCTGTCCTGTTTAATGTAAACTTCAGCAAATGTTTTATTTATCAGAACAATTTCCTCAACATCTTCACTTTCCAACATTTCTTTCAATTCCCCCCAATTAATTTCCTTTGTTTCTCCTTCAAAATTGAGAAAATAAGTACCAAAGAAAACAGCGGCAAGAATTGCATATATCCAATAAAAATTAAATTTAGGCTTTAAAGGCCTTCCTTTGGGGGTGTTACCAGGTAGAATGTTTTTATTTTTGTTTTCTTCTGCCATTATGTCCTGTTTATTATAGATCTACTAAATTCATTAAATGAATCGGCTATTCGTTCTCAATTATTTGTTTTTCAGTATCGGCCCACAAATCTTCTAAATTAAAAAAGACCCTGGTTTGCTCCATAAAAATATGAACTACTACGTCAGCGTAATCAAGCAGTATCCATTCAGCGTTTTCATATCCTTCTTTGTGCCAAGGATTCAATCCAATAGTAGCCTTAACAACCTCATCAACAGAGTCAGCAATCGAATCTACCTGCGTTTTCGAAGTGCCATGGCAAATAACAAAAAACTTACACATCGCATTTGGTATTTTCTCAAAATCCAAACGAATAATATCAAGTCCTTTCTTTTTTTTCATGCCATCGATAACAGCATTTGTTAATTCTACCGAATCATTTTTTTTCTTCTTTGCCATAAAAATTCAATTTTCCCTGCAAATTTACGTAATTTTAACAACTAATTTCTGACTAATTTGTTCAATCCACTGTTAAAAAATCTTAATTCATCAACAGCTAACCCGTAACATAGGTATTTAATGAACAAATATTATACCAATTGATGTAAAGTGTAAGGGAGACGGGAAACGGGAGACAGGAATCGGGAGACGGGAGACAGGAGACGGGAGACAGGAATCGGGAAACAGGAATCGGGAAGACAGGAGACGGGAAGACAGGAGACGGGAAACGGGAAACGGGAGACGGGAGACGGGAAACGGGAGACAGGAATCGGGAGACAGGAATCGGGAGACGGGAGACGGGAAACGGGAAACGGGAGACGG
>JAGLWB010000006.1 GCA_023133655.1 Bacteroidales bacterium | reverse complement strand
GGTGATAATCCTGCCAGTTTATCGTTTAGCTTAACTGCAAGTGCTTTATTCATAATAAAAGTATACATAAAATCTAACAGCTGTAAAAGTAGTAATAATTTTTAGGGATGTCATCCCTCAATGTGGGATGACATCCCTAATTTATCTTATTTTTGCGCAAGGCAATCTAACCTGAACAATTCAGACTAATACAATAAAATGAAAAAAATTGATAAGTTAAAACACCAACGTTACGAGATCTCTATGAAAATCATAGAGCTCGAAACAAAAATAAAACGGGCTAAACTTAGCAAAAATGAAGAGGAAGAATTGAGGATAATAAAGGATAAGGAAGAGCAACTTAACCAACGTATCCAGGAAATTCTGTAACACTCATTTTGCAATCTTCAATTTAAATTTTTCAATTTATTTTCAGCCTTACCCCGGCATATACCTTTATACCTACCAAAGGCCCCCAGATACTAGAAGCATCAAAATAAGGCCCGAAGGGATCATCCGATGCAATAATCGGATTGTCTTGTGTGTAGTTGGTTAGGTTTTCTCCCCCAACATAAAAATCCCAACTTTTGAAGAATTTAGTTACCTGCGCATTTAATATGGTATAAGCGGGTGATTCATCATCTCTTTGATATGGTTCCGGATTTTCTGTCGTTGAGGGGATTCTGCTATCACCATTGAACTGAGCCGTAGCATCAATTTGCCATTTCTTACTCCTGGTTACATAAGAAAGGCCCAATAGTCCTTTGTATTTATGGACCAATGGCTCCCTAATCAGCTCTTGATCTATTGTCATTTTAACATCATTCCAGCGAAAAGCTGCAGTAACATCCAACCCTCTGATCAATTCATACGTTGACTCAATCTGGAAGCTATTGGAATAGGACTTCCCGTCAAGGTTATAAATAAATATCTTTGAAATATCCTGGTCCTTATCGATTATTGCCTGATTGATAAAATCTGTCCGGTAGAATTCAATATTAACACTCAGTTCTTTCCCATTAATGTTAACATATTGAGTCAGGTTAATGCCATAATTCCAGGCATTCTCCATTTTTAACTCTTCAACGAATACCACCCTTCTTGAACTGGCCAGCAATGATAAGTTTTCAGCGATTGCATTTGGTGTCCTGTACCCTTTGCCTGCTGAAGCTCTCATTATGGTATTGCTCGTTAAATTATATTTAAAATGAAATCGTGGGGTGAAGAATAACCCAAATAGATTGTTATAATCTGCCCGCATCCCCAACAAAAGAATGAATTTTTCTGGCTTTACATACGAATATTCAAAAAATCCTCCGGGAACATGTTCAATTCGTTTATAGGCTGAATCGTTAAGCTGCTCGTTGTATTGATCGAAAACATAGCTGATGCCCGTGGTATATGAATGGCTGGTTGTTCCGATGTAAGACTGAAACATTAAATTCCCATAGTAATTGTATTCGATTGCATCGTAATTTGTCAATCCAAAATAGGAATTCATGTCATGATAAATGAATGAGTTGACAAAAGCCATGTTTGTAGCTGGCCGGTTGGTGAAAATATAAGCCGTTTTCGAAAACAGTTCAACGCGGTTCGTTTTAATATTTGTTCCGTAAGGGTTATCCGTCGTTCGTTCCATTTCCGTATCAAAACTTTTTTGCCCTCCTGT
>JAGLWB010000059.1 GCA_023133655.1 Bacteroidales bacterium | reverse complement strand
TGACTATAACAGTCAATGATGAACAGTCACCAATTATAAATTGTCCTTCAGATATAACCGGCTATGCAAATGACAGTGCCTGTGAAGGCTATGTAGCCATACCTCCTGCTATCGCTACAGATAACTGCGAGGTTGACAGTGTCTGGAATGGGTACAACCAAAGTAGTGATGCAAGTGACACCTATATAGTCGGCACCACTGATGTGTGGTGGTATGCCGTAGATATCTATGGTAACACAGACAGTTGCATGATGAGTGTTACTGTAGTAGATACGATTGCTCCGGTGATCACCTGTCCGAATGATACCATTGTCTATGCCATGGCAGATAGTTGCTGGGCAGATGTTTTATTAGATCCCGCAACAGCAACAGATAACTGCGAGGTAGATAACATCTGGAACGATTATAACAACAGTGGTAATGCCAGTGATCTGTATCCGGTAGGTGTTACTGATATTTGGTGGTTTGCCGTTGATATCTATGGCAATATCGATAGCTGCATGATGAGTGTCGAAGTCATTGATACAGTACCTCCCCAGATCACTTGCCCGGCCGATGAGTCAGTCTATGCAGGATTAGATTCTTGTTCTGCCTACGTATTTGTGGGCCAGCCTGTCACATCAGATAATTGTGGTGTTGATAGTGTCTGGAACTCATACACGGGTACAGATGATGCCAGTGCAGTCTATGATGTTGGAATAGAAAATGTTTGGTGGTATGCTATTGATACCTATGGTAACATTGATAGCTGCGAGATGTTTGTGACTGTTGAAGATATTCAGCCACCATATGTATATTGTCCAAATGATACTATTGGATATGCTAATGATACCTCGTGTGCCGGATGGGTAGATGTATTACCTGCAACTGCATCGGATAACTGTGAGGTGGATAGTGTCTGGAATGGCTATAACTTAACTGGAAATGCGAGTGATATTTATGAAGTAGGCGACACCGATATCTGGTGGTATGGTGTAGATATTTACGGTAATATTGATAGTTGTATGATGGTAGTCACTGTCCTTGACACAATTGTTCCAGTCATAGATTGTCCAGATGATACTATTGCCATTGCCAGCGTAGATTCCTGTTCAGCTAATCTCACCTTGCCACCACCTGCTTATTCCGATAATTGTGGTGTAGATAGTGTGTGGAATTCCTATACAGGTACAGGAAACGCAAGTGGAGTGTATAATGAAGGTGTCACCGAGGTCTGGTGGTATGTTGTAGATGATTATGGTAATATGGATAGCTGTTTGATGCTTGTTACTGTGATAGACTCAATTCCTCCTGAAATTACTTGTCCACCAGATGAAACAGCTTATGCAGGACTAGATAGCTGTTCCGCTTATGTTTTCGTTGATCAGCCAATTACCTTCGATAATTGCGGAATTGATTCTGTATGGAATTCCTATACATTAACTGATGATGCCAGTGCAGTCTATGATGTTGGAGTAGAAAATGTGTGGTGGTATGCCGTCGATATCTATGGTAATATCGATAGTTGTATGATGACCGTAACTGTTGAAGATATCCAGCCGCCTTATGTGTATTGTCCTGCTGATACACTGGGTTATGCAAATGATACATCTTGTGCAGGATGGGTAGAAATATTACCTGCAACAGCATTGGATAACTGTGAAGTTGATAGTATCTGGAATAGTCAGACTCTTACAGGAGATGCCAGTGCTATTTATGATGTTGGAACAACATTAGTATGGTGGTTTGCTGTTGATATTTATGGAAACACAGATAGTTGCATGATGAATGTTACAGTGATTGACACAGTTAGCCCGATAATAACCTGTCCTCCTGATACAACGCTTTATACTGTTGCAGATTCTTGCTGGGCTTACGGAAATATTGGTATAGCTGTAGCATCTGATAATTGTATAGTTGATTCAGTCTGGAATGATTACACAGGTACCCTTAACTCAACAGCATGGTATGAAGCCGTAACAGAAGTTACATGGTTTGCTGTTGACATACATGGAAATATGGATAGTTGCACAATGACTGTTACCGTTCTTGATGATACGCCTCCGGTTATTACTTGTCCTGACGATGCTTATGGATTAGCATTGCCTGATTCCTGCTGGGGCTGGGTAGATGTAGATCCGGCTACAGCTTACGATAATTGTGCCCTTGACAGCATCTGGAATAACTACACAGGCAATTATAATGCTGATTCATTGTATCCTGTTGGCGTTACTACTGTTTGGTGGTATGCAGTTGATATGAGTGGAAATATGGATAGCTGTTCAATGAATGTTATTGTTTCTGATAGCACTCCACCAATTATAACCTGCCCCGATGATATTATTTGGTATACAGGCCCGGATAGTTGTGAAGCTTTTGTTCCTGTACCTTCGCCAGAAGTGTTTGATAATTGTGCCGTTGAAGCTGCTGTGAATGATTATAACTGGACAACCAATGCAAGCGATGTATACCCACTGGGTACAACCGCTGTATGGTGGTATGTGCTCGACTACTATGGTAATGGAGACAGTTGTATGATGACTATAACTGTTCTCGATACAATCCCGCCGGTGATTACCTGTCCACCTGATACAACAATAATCACTATGCCTGATTCATGTTGGGCATATGCTGATGTTGGAATCGCTATTGGAGTCGATAATTGTACAATGGATTCAGTCTGGAACGACTATACAGGCACTTCCAGTTCTCTTGCCAGCTATCAAATGGGAGCCACAACACTAACCTGGTATGCTGTTGATAGTGTTGGAAATATTGATAGTTGTTATCAGACAGTAACGGTAGTCGATACTATTCCTCCAACGATAGTTTGTCCGGACGATATTACCAGGATAGCCGGTCAGGATAGTTGTTCAGCATTTGTTGTTGTTCCACAACCAGAAGTATTTGATAACTGTGGAATAGACAGCACCTGGAATAGCTATAACCTGAGTAGTAATGCCAGCGATGTTTATGATGTTGGCATCACAGAAGTATGGTGGTATGTAGCCGATATTTATGGCAATACAGATAGTTGTATGATGACCATCACAGTGACTGATGAACAACCACCAGTGGTAACCTGTCCTGAAGATGTCTTAGGTTATGCTGATAATACAGGTTGTGAAGGCTATGTGGAGGTTCCACCAGCCACAGCAACTGATAATTGTGAAGTAGATAGTATCTGGAATGGTTATAACTTAACTGGTAATGCAAGTGATATTTATGAAGTAGGCGATACCGATATATGGTGGTATGCAGTTGATATGTATGGCAACATAGATAGCTGTACAATGACCATCAGTGTAATAGATACAGTACCCCCCGAGATAACGTGTCCTTCCGATACGGTATTGAGTGCTGGCGCAGATAGCTGCTGGGCAGAAGCTACTATACCTGTAGCTCTGTCCACAGATAACTGCGAGGTAGATAGCGTATGGAACGATTACACCATGACTGGCGATGCCAGTGGTAGTTATTATGTTGGATTAACAGAAGTGTGGTGGTACGCCGTTGATATTTATGGTAACATCGATAGCTGTATGATGACAGTTATGGTTGTAGATGACACCCCACCTGTAATTGTCTGTCCTGAAGATATAGTTCAGCTAGCCGGTCCTGATAGTTGTTCAGCCTATGTTTTCGTACCACAAC
>JAGLWB010000058.1 GCA_023133655.1 Bacteroidales bacterium | reverse complement strand
ATATCGCCTCTACGAGGCTGTATCTTTTAGCACCGGAGGTGCGAAATGTTTATAGAACAGTGAATTATAAGCTTCGTTAAAGTGCCGTAGGTACGATATGTAAATGTGTTTTATTTTTACCGGACACCAATGAAAATAATAGTACTTTTGCACGAACCAAATCTAAAAATTATGACACAATCAGTACCATTAACCTTTCCTGCTATTTTTTCGGAAACAGTACGGAAATACGGCCAATATAACGCCATGACTTTTGTTGGAGAAAAACCAATAAGCTATAATGAAGTTAAAAGCCAGATAGATTCATTAATAGTCCTGCTTGAGAAACTTTCTATTAAACCAGGCGACAGGGTTGCAATCCTAAGCAGTAATATGCCTAATTGGGGTATCACCTACTATGCGGTTACCTTTATGGGAGGTGTTGTAGTCCCTTTATTACCTGATTTTACTCCTTCCGAGATTGAGAATATCCTAAATCATTCAGAAGCTAAGGCAATTTTTGTTTCTGAAAATCTTGAAGCCAAAATATCAAAAATAAAAAATAAATTCCTGAAAAGCCGGGTTAAAATTGAAGATTTTTCTATTATTGAAGCCGATGGAGAAGCGCAATATTCATTCATTTCCAGAACATCTCCTGCTACTAACTATCAGGTTGAAGAAGATGACATGGCGGCAATTATTTATACATCGGGAACTACCGGAAAGTCGAAAGGTGTGATGCTATCACATAAAAACATCTGCTTCAATGCTGAAAAGGCAAATGTGGTGCAAAATGTTAAAAACAGTGATCGCTTCCTATCCGTCCTACCGCTTTCCCATACTTATGAAAACACACTGGGGCTTATTCTTCCTATGCTTGCCGGAGCATGTGTTTACTATCTTCGTAAACCTCCAACACCGTCAGTTTTACTTCCTGCCCTGAAAGAAGTTAAACCAACCCTCATGCTTTCTGTCCCGCTAATTATTGAAAAAATTTACTTTAACAAAATTTTGCCTGCATTTACAGAAAAACGACTCATACGTTCTTTATACAAAATACCATTGATAAGGAAAAAACTGAACATCGTAGCCGGAAAGAAGCTAATGCAAACATTCGGTGGCGAGTTACACTTTTTCGGGATTGGAGGCGCAAAGTTAAACAAGAGCGTCGAAGAATTCCTTCTTGAAGCGAGCTTTCCTTATGCCATAGGATATGGATTAACAGAAACCTCACCTCTGTTGGCAGGAGTCAATGCAAAAGGCACCAAATTGCAATCAACCGGACCTTCCATTGAAGGTATGCAGATTAAAATAAATAATCCGGATAAAGTAACAGGCGAGGGAGAAATTTGGGCAAAAGGTCCAAGCATAATGAAAGGTTACTACAAAGAACCCGAGCTAACAGGGGAAGTGATTACAAAAGATGGTTGGTTTAAAACAGGTGACCTGGGAATTTTTGATGAGAACAACTACTTATATATTAAAGGGCGAATTAAAGATATGATTGTTGGTGCAAGTGGAGAAAACATCTACCCCACTGATATTGAGTCAGTTATTAACACCCACAAACATGTCATGGAATCATTGGTCGTTCAACAAAAAGGGAAACTAGTTGCCCGTGTTCACTTTAACCGTGAAGAGATTGAGGAACACTATAAACATTTGAAAGAGGAATTTGCTGGTTATGCGGATCATAAAATAAATGAACTTAAAACAGAGCTTCAGGAGTATGTTAACACCAGGGTTAATAAATTTTCGCGGATTCAAATTATATTAGAAGAAAAACTTCCTTTTAAAAAAACAGCCACTCAAAAAATCAAGCGATTCTTATATGCGTGATAGCGATTAGATGATGGGAGTTTCTCCGCTAAGATTTTTTATTACAATGTTGGTTTGTAATTAAAATTTGAAATATGGATGTAATCCTTATTGTACTTGGCATTATTTTGCTTCTTGTCGGGATTATTGGCGCCATTATTCCCGGAATAGCAGGGCCAGCCATTAGCTACGGTGGGCTCATATCGCTTCATTTTACCAGTTCACATCAGTTTTCCATTGAATTCCTTGTTATTATGGGGTTAATCATGGCAGGAGTTACATTTCTGGATTACGTTGTACCCATATATGGCACTAAAAAGTTAGGCGGCACCAAAAGAGGCGTTTGGGGAAGCACTATTGGTTTGATCGTTGGAATATTTATTCTACCGGCATTAGGTATTGTTCTGGGTCCACTGGGTTTGTTTGGTATCATTTTGTGCCCTTTCCTTGGCGCCTATATTGGAGAAGTAACCGGTGGCCAGGATAATAAACAAGCTCTTAAAGCTGCGATTGGTTCTTTCATCGGTTTTCTTGCCGGAACATTAATGAAATTAGCATATTCAATCATTGTTATCTATCATTTCTTTACTGAATTAATTTAATGGAT
>JAGLWB010000057.1 GCA_023133655.1 Bacteroidales bacterium | reverse complement strand
GGGGGTAATGGGTTGTGTTGTGAAAACGGAGTAGGTTTTTATAAACTCACTGATTCTGAAGGTCAGAGCTGGCAAGAGGGTATGGAGTTTGGCTCAATTGACATTACTCAATTTGAAGTTATAGGTGTTGGGATTCAAAACTTGCAGGAAAATAATCCCGTAAGCATTTATCCTAATCCTTTTACGAATTATACAAATATCTCCATTTCATTACAAAACAACGCAAACGTAGCGTTGAAAGTTTATAATTTATTAGGTAATCTGGTGCAGGAGCAGGAGCAAGGCTACCTGTATGCAGGAGAGCATCAATTCAAACTTGACAGGAACAATCTTGACAGGGGGATCTACTTCATTAGATTATTTGCAGGTAATCAGGTTTACACACAAAAGATTGCTGTTAATTAATGTATCAAGAGGTTGATTAGGTGAAAGTCTAGTACAACCTATTAATAATATTATCATCCACAATATTAGAGAGGGTTATCTTCAGGTTTGGTTCCTGTTGCATAGCCCTTTTTATTGCTTTCCGTGCGCCTTCATTCCTTGCCCAGCCTCTACGCGAGATTCCATTATTAACATCCCAGTATAACATCATCTTCAGTCGTCTATCAGCATCATCCGATCCGTCGAGCAGCATACCAAAACCGCCATTGATCACTTCCCCCCAACCCACGCCACCGCCATTGTGAAGAGATACCCATGTTGCACCCCTGAAAGCATCGCCAATCACATTCTGGACAGCCATATCAGCCGTAAAACGTGAACCATCATAAATATTGGCTGTTTCCCGGAAAGGTGAATCTGTTCCTGAAACATCATGGTGGTCTCTTCCCAAAACAATTGGCGCCGATACAATTCCTTCTTTGATTGCTTTGTTAAAGGCAGTGGCAATTTTAGTCCGCCCCTCACAGTCAGCGTATAGGATACGAGCCTGAGAGCCAACAACCATTTTATATTTACTTGCTTCTCTGATCCAAAGAATGTTATCGTTTAATTGACCGACAATATCATCAGGTGCTGTTCCGGCAATTTCTTCCAATACCGATGCAGCAATTTGATCAGTTATTTCCAGATCTCTGGGGTCAGAAGATGTACACACCCAGCGGAACGGACCAAAGCCATAGTCAAAAAACAAGGGGCCCATGATGTCTTCAACATAGGAAGGGTATTTAAATAAACCGTTTTCCTTAAAAACATCTGCTCCTGCCCTACCCGATTCCAGCAAAAAGGCATTACCATAATCCCAAAAATACATACCTTTTTCTGTCATTTTATTGATAGCATCAACTTGCCTGCGTAGTGATTCCTGTACTTTTAACTTAAATTTTACCGGGTCGTTTGTCATCAGTTTGTTCGACTCTTCAAAAGTCAAGCCGACAGGGTAATATCCACCCGACCAGGGATTGTGCAATGAGGTTTGATCAGATCCAAGATCAACCTGGATTTTTTCTTTTACAAGCCTTTCCCAGAGGTCAACAATATTGCCAACATAACCCAATGAAACAGCCTCTTTATTGTGCTGTGCTTTGATCATCCTTGTTATCAGTTTATCGAGGCTACCATAAACCTCATCCAACCAGCCCTGTTCATGACGAACTTTAGCGGCCTTTGGGTTTATTTCAGCAATGACACAAATTGCTCCGGCAATAACTGTTGCTTTAGCTTGTGCGCCCGACATGCCACCCAGTCCGGAGGTGACAAATATCTTACCGGAAATGCCTCCTTTGCTATGCAATCTTGCAGCATTCAAAACAGTAATAGTTGTACCGTGAACAATACCCTGCGGTCCGATATACATATATGATCCTGCTGTCATTTGTCCATATTGCGATACGCCCAACGCATTTAACCGTTCATAATCATCCTGTGAAGAATAATTGGGAATTACCATACCATTGGTAACAACAACCCGCGGGGCATCTTTATGGGAAGGGAAAAGGCCCATCGGATGACCTGAATAAATTGCCAGGGTTTGCTCATCTGTCATTTCTGCCAGGTACTTCATGGTGAGCAGGTACTGGGCCCAATTCTGAAATACAGCTCCATTACCTCCATAAGTGATCAGTTCATGAGGGTGCTGTGCAACAGCCTCATCCAGGTTGTTACTGATCATGAGCATAATAGCTGCCGCCTGTTTTGACCTGTGGGGGAAGTCATAAATGCTTCTTGCAGTGATCTTGTATGCAGGGCGGAACCTGTACATATAAATTCTGCCGAAATTTTTCAGTTCCTGAGCAAATTCCGAAGCAAGAGCCTCATGATGTTTTTCATCAAAGTACCGCAAGGCATTACGCAGTGCCAATTTTTTTTCTTCATTGCTTAAAATATCTTTTCTGACTGGTGCATGGTTGATGTCCGGATTAAATGGTTGCGGTTCCGGGAGCTGATCGGGGATGCCCAGTGATATAGCCTTTTGAAAATCGGTAAGTTCCATGTCTGTTTTTTTATCCACGGACAGAGTCCGGGGTTATTAAATAGTAAACCTTTTCGGTTTTTTTCTAACCAACATGGCAAAATTAATTCATTTGGAGGGAATTTTTGTACTTTGCAAAAAAAAGCTGGTGGTTTATTTACGTTACGTTTCTTGCTTATTAATCCCCGCCTTGAAAGGCGGGGCTATTGATAGCTCTTCACATAAAGTTTATGAATTAATCTAAAAAACTAAAACATAATGATTAATAACAAAGAGTTCCGAAAATATGCCCATCAATTTGTGGATTGGATGGCAGATTACCTGGAGAGCAAGGAGAAATATGCTGTAAAATCGATGGTAAGGCCTGGGGAGATATATGACCACCTTCCTGAACATCCACCACAAGAAAGTGAAAGTATTGATTCGATAATGGATGATTTCCAAAACATTATAATGCCTGGCATGACCCATTGGCAAAGCCCCAATTTTTTTGCCTATTTCCCAGCTAATTCCAGTTACCCTTCTATCCTGGCCGAAATGCTTACGGCTACCCTGGGTGCTCAATGCATGATGTGGGAGACATCGCCTGCAGCTGCTGAGCTGGAGGAAAGGGTAATGAAGTGGATCAGACAAATGATTAATCTTCCTGTTGATTTTGAAGGAGTTATTCAAGACACAGCCTCTTCAGCCACATTGTGTGCTATTCTGTCGGCGCGTGAAAAAAAATCGAATTTCCAGGTCAACAAAAAAGGATTTCCTCCTAACAAACAATTCAGGGTTTATTGTTCTACCGAAACTCATTCCTCCATCGAAAAAGCTGTGAAGATTGC
>JAGLWB010000056.1 GCA_023133655.1 Bacteroidales bacterium | reverse complement strand
ACCGGGTTTGACAATAATTTTGGCACCTTCGGGCAAGGCTACATTTCCATAGATCGTTAATTTTCCATCTTGTTCAATAATTACATCGCTTTGAAGTATACGATTATCCGTCCAATCCATTATTTCTGTAATTGTTATGGGGGTTGAGTTTTTCGGACAGAAATCGCCGTAAATTCCACTATTATATCGGTCGTGCCGGTATTTCCCCCACTCAATTTTATCTGCATCACCTTCGGTGTCCCAAACGTGCACCTCGTTACCGGCAGTGGCAATGATCTCATTTTTGCCATCATTATCGATGTCATCAATACATGGTGTCGAGAAAGTTTCTTTTATTCTCAATGGCCATCCTAAAACCCTCTCACCATCAATATCATAACAATAAATACCACCATTTGACCCATTTGAGGCCACAATTATTTCTATATCATCATCATCGTCAACATCTGCTAACAAGGGTGCTATGAATTTAGCTTCTAATCCGGGTACATATATCGGATCGATAAAATCAGTGCCGTCATGATTCCATATGTATATTTTATCTTTCGCAGCAATAACAACCTCAAGTTCCGGTTCATTATCGATATTACCTACACTGGTTACGGGTAACCAAATAATATCTCCATTATTAATATCAGTAATACTGATAACATGGCGGTCATAGCCCCATCCGGGTATGGTATCTCCAAATCTATTAAGTATAAAAATCCTTCCTTCAGGATTACCTGAAATATATCGCCCGGAAACGCAAATTATTTCATCGTAACCGTCATTATTGATATCAACAATCGTTACAGGACTGTCCATCCGGTCATATACATCCTGTGCAGGTCCGTTTTGGTAAAACAACCCGTTTGTGCCAGTAACGTATGGGTTTCCATTGGAATAAAATATATAAATTCCTGCGTCACAGTCATCAACCGTTTTATATCCAATTATTATTTCTTTGTTTCCATTATTATCAATATCAGCTGCAACAGGCATACTAAAACCGTATGCATCAATATCTACCGGCCATCCCGGGTAATCCGAACCATCAGAACTGTTTAAAACTTTCAATGGTGCACCCCATCTTGCCTTAACCAATACTTCCATACTTCCATTATAATCGATATCAGAAAGCACAGCACCTTTTACTTCTGGACCTCCCAATCCTTTGAACCATATTAATTCGGGTTCACCGGGTTGCTCATTATCAATTGTTGAATGAGCAAATATTTTTCGCCTGTCAACGCCTTCACTATAATGAGTAGTAGTAATTACTTCAAAAATATAATCATTATTTATATCCCCAATTGCAGGCGTTGCACTTGATCCGGCACCATCGTATTGATAAAACCCGCTATAAGTGGTCGGATTATTATCAATGTCAAAAATTTCTTCGCCGTCATGATAAAAACCGAAAATACCACCTTTATCGAAATCGTCGGGTCCTGCCGAGATCGTAAAATATATCTCTTTGTTTCCATCAGCATCAAAATCTGCTGTCATTGGTGAGCCTTCTGTTCTACCACCATAAATATTGACATTAATTTCCATGAGCGGCCAGTCGGCATGATAGGGCAATGTTGTCCAGGCTTCGAGCGGGGGGTCGGTTAATTCTCCTTTCGTACCCGATGTTGAAACAGCGCATACCATATAATAATAAGTTGTTAATGGATCCAATCCAGCATCAGTATAACCTGAAAACCCTTCGATTACCGATGGATTGATCTTTCCATAAGAGCCACCTTCAGTATCACTTCTGTATACATTATATCCTCGAACTTGTGATGGATCTAAAGGCACATCCCAGGTTAAGGATATCTCATCTACAGTACTTGTATAATCTAACCCAGTAATCATAACAGGCTTATCCAAATTAAAGTTAAATACCCATTGTTTTCCGAAAGCATCTGTCAATACTTCGTTAAATTTTCAGCAAGCAATTTTACCTAACCATAAGGCATCCCGATAAATCCTTCTTATTTTTTTGCAACTCAGGTCTAATTCTAAGTTTGAAAAAATTCTATCTGCCATGATTTTATTGAGATGCAGCGTTTTGACATCACTCATTGAAAATGACTGCTTATCCTGTTTTCCTAAGGGTAAAAAATATACTGCTTTTGCAATTGATACTGTCGTTAGCGATGTGTTAAAATGAAAATGCATTTTATTTTCACTTCTTGCCTGACATTGTGTTAATCCTGTAAATTGTTTTGTATCCCTGAATAAGAATTCTACCTGAAATCTGCATTTGTAATATTGATAAATGCGTTGCCCGTCTAATTCCAGATCGGTTGAAAATAATACTACATATTGCCCTGTGTATTTGCTATCTTTCCACCGTTCAAGATAGGCCAGTTTGATTTTTCGTTTTAAGGTTTTACTATGGACAATCCCCTCATACACTTTTACTGTATCATATTCATGGCAAAGCTTGACTCTCCGTTTTTCTATTTGTGCCATATTTATTTTCCCGTCTAATGTTTTTGGCCTGCCTCGTTTACCACTTGGTTTGCCATGATAAATATAAGACAGGTTGGCATCACAACGCAGTTTGCATACCAGGTGGAGGCCTGTTTTATTTATTACCGGATTTACAAACTCTTTCTTGGCAAAATAGCCATCTACTGCCAAATAAGGTGATAGTGATTGCAATACATCTTTTCGTTCAATTACCAAAG
>JAGLWB010000055.1 GCA_023133655.1 Bacteroidales bacterium | reverse complement strand
CAGAGACTACGTATGATCAGTTGGCCATTCGTGCCAAGGTGTTTGGTCCTCTTTTTGGCGATCAGATCCTGGCTCCGACCACGATACCTGTGAGCGGCACAACCATAGCCGACAATGTAGAGTCTGTCAATACAGCGCCGATGGCCCTTGAGAGTGGCGAAGTTAAACTGGGAGGTAGTGAGTATCTCCTACCCGATGGTCGCTCACGCTTCACGCTAATGGGTTATAATGTTTACAAAGATGACGTTGTGTTGAATGGAACGGTCTTAACAGCCAATATGTATGTAGATGTTTGTTCACCTGGCGGTATTTATTATTATAATGTAACGGCGGTATATGATATGGGCGAGAGCTGCCCGATCGATCCTCCATATGAGGCTATCGTAGGCGAAGAATTTCCCCCACCAACCGATTTGACTGGTCAGGCCTTAGAGGGCGACGATGTATTGTTGACCTGGAATGAGCCTGGTGAGGCTACGGGCCAGTGGATCCATTGGGATGATGGTGAGAACTACACCTCCATAGGGTTAACCTCAGGCGGTACGTTCCTGGTAGCTTCCCGTTGGGGCACAGCCGATTTGGTACCATTTGATGGCATGTACCTGACGAAGGTATCTCTGTTCCCGACCTCTGATGGCGGCACGAGCTATGCGTTGAAGGTATGGACAGGTGAGAATGCCGGAACACTGGTTGTTGATATGCCGTTGAGCAATCTTATCATGAACGCGTGGAATACGATCACGCTGACTGATCCTGTGCTGGTAGATGCCACTCAGGAGCTTTGGTTTGGCTATGAGAATATTGATCAACCTGCAGGCGAGCACCCGGCAGGATGTGATGACGGTCCGGCCGTAGCAGGCTATGGAGACATGATCTCTATGGACGGCGCAACGTGGGATCCGATATCAGGCTTTGGCCTTGATTACAACTGGAACCTGCAGGGTTATGTGGCCTCGGAGGCCGACTATGCCCCATTGGCACCGTTGGCACAGGAGCTGATCATCAACACTGGCGACGTATATCTTGATGCTGTCAGGAATGAATTTACCGAAGCCTCAGTCTTCTCAGGAGATGATAGCCGTCAGACGTTGTTAGGCTATAACTTATGGAAGAATGGCGACAACTTTATTTATGTACCTGCCCCTGATACCTTCTACATTGACCCGGCGGTAGTTCCTGGCACATACGAGTACTATGTATCAGCTGTATACGCTGAAGGCGAATCCTTCTGGGATGGACCGGCAGTAGTTGTGATCATTGCCAGAGGCGACCTTGGTGGCGAGGTTTACGATATCGAAACCATGGATCCAATTGAAGGAGCTACGGTGATTGTTGATCCGGGTGGTTTTACCGTTATTACCGGTGCTGATGGAAATTATATGTTCTATGATCTGGAAACCGGATATTATGATGTAACTGCTGATGCTGATGATTATAATCCTACAACAATGTTTAATGTTGAAGTATTACATAATCAGGAAACTACAGTTGATTTAGGATTGATTTCGGACTCCGCGATGCACCCCATCCCATTCTATGAGCCATGGGATGCCGGTTCATTTGAAGCACAGTACTGGTCATTTGACCCGGGTGCCGGCAACTGGCTGATGGATACAGGATTTGGTAATCCTGCTCCTTCTGCTGAATTTAACTGGAGCCCCTCAATAACAGATTACTCTTTTGCTCTTGTTAGTGTTGGTCTCGATGCAAGGTATATTACAACTAATGTTACGCTCGAGTTCGACCTGTACCTGAGCGATTACAGCGGTACCGGAGCTGAGCTCATGACTGTTGATGTATGGGATGGAACGAGCTGGATAATGGTTGATGAGTTTGCAAACCTTGGTGATATCAATTGGGATCATATGACATATGATGTTTCTCAATATGCTTTTGGCATTATTACTAAAGTAAGATTCGTAGCTCACGGCGCTGACTCGTGGGATATTAATAACTGGGATATTGACAATATCCAGGTCCACGAAGTTATCATGGCGACTGTTATGGGTACTGTTACTAACCTTGATACAGGTGATCCTATTGAAGGTGCTATGGTAGAAATAGGGGACTATGATCCTGTTTATACAGGTGCAGATGGTACATATACTAAAGATGTTGTTGAAGCAGAGTATGATATTACCTGCTCAGCAGCAGGATACCTGACCGCGGAAGTTACGGAAGTAATTGTAGGTGTTAAGGTTGTTAACTTCGCTCTGGAACCAGAGCCATGTAATCCTCCGTTCAACCTTGTAGCTGAAGTTGCTTTCCCAATCTTCACTGATGTTCAGCTTACATGGGATTCACCAGGTGGTGGCACTATTGATGATTGGCTCCATTATGATGATGGTATTCAGTATAACAATATCGGGCTTACAGAAGGTGGTTCATGGATGGTTGCAGTCCGCTTTGAGCCAAGTCAGCTTGCGCCATATATGGGTACAATACTTACTGAAATATCCTTGTTCCCAATGGGCTTCAATACTACCTATGTATTGAAAGTATGGACAGGGGCAAATGCTGCTAACCTGATAGTTGACCAGCCAATGAATGACCTTGTCATCGGGCAATGGAACACTGTTATACTTGATACACCGGTTCCAATTAACATCTCTCAAGAGCTATGGTTCGGTTATGCACTTGTCGATCAGGCAATTGGTGATTATCCTGCCGGTTGCGATGCAGGACCCGCTGTTCCAGGATACGGTGATATGATCACCCTGGATGGCGTAACATGGGAAACATTATCAGGTTACGGATTGAACTATAACTGGAACTTACAAGGTCATGTTGTTAGCCTGGATGGTGAAGCAGTTGCTTTAACACCATTAACAAAGACTACGTTTGAGAACTCCAGAAATAGTGGTTTGACTGCCGGTGATGTGAATACCTCGCTTTCAATTGTTACTACGATGGATGATCGTGCATTACTTGGTTACAATGTATATCGTGATAATGTTCAGATCAATGATGACCTTGTTTATATGACATCCTATTTGGATACTGACCTAGAGCTCGGAACAACATACGACTATTGCGTAACGGCCGTATACACACTCTGTGAGTCTGAATGTTCAAACGTTTATACTATTACACTTACAGGTCTTGACGAACTTGAGAATATGTTTATCAATGTTTATCCTGTACCTGCTAAGGAGTTTGTGAACATAGAAGTATCACAGGATATCCGTGAATTCAGAATCATGAACTATATTGGCCAGGTGGTTTACGAACATAATTTCGCTGAGGGCGAAGCTGTAACCCAGGTCAATACAGCCAGTTACAGAGCTGGAACCTATTTGGTTGAGTTCATATCTCAAGATGGTGGTATTGCTCATAAGCAAATTATCATTACGAAATAATCATTAAATTGAACACTTCAAAAGGGGGTCTGGAGAAAGGCCCCCTTTTTTATTTTTTATTTGTTATTCCTAATTTTTTATTGATTATTCCTCATTGGAATTCCTGATTTATTACCTCATCCCCAACCCCTTCTCCTCAAGGAGAAGGGGCTTTTGAGTGAGAAATCAATGACACTTTATCCGGGATCTCAATATTTTAGCATCATTTCTTCCGGGCTTGCCAGAGATTCTCATAGCATCTCTCGTTGAAGATTGTAATTTTCTAATTCTCAAATTATCTCATTACTTTTGTCCTTCAATAAAAAAGTTGAACTATAATGTTTTCCGTAAATAATATCTCTATCCATTTCACCGGTACGTATCTTTTTGAGGATATATCGTTTCTCATTAACAGGCGTGACAGGATTGGCCTTGTGGGAAGAAATGGGGCTGGTAAAACCACACTTCTGAAGATCATTAAGGGTGAGATGGACCCACATAATGGCACTGTCGTTATCCCATCGGGAAAGAAAGTGGGATACCTTCCTCAGGAAATACAGATACTAAGCACAGAAAGTGTCTTTCAAGAGGCACTTAAAGCCTTTGCTGAAGCAATTAAGATAGAAAAGGATATCCAGTCTCATACAGAGGAGATTGCCAACCTGATCGATTATTCTACGTTAAAATATACTAAACTTGTAGAGAAACTGATCCGTGCAAACGAAAGATATGAAATGATAGGTGGCCATATGAAGGAGGCTGAAACAGAGAAGGTGCTTATAGGCCTTGGTTTTCAACCTGAACAGTTTAAGCAACCCTTAAATGAGTTTAGTGGAGGATGGCAGATGCGCGTTGAACTGGCCAAGATATTACTTACCAGGCCGGAACTTCTCCTGTTGGATGAGCCGACTAATCACCTTGACATTGAATCGATACAGTGGCTCGAAAATTTTCTTTCCGGTTATGCCGGTGCCATTATTCTGGTATCTCACGACAGGGCCCTTCTGGATAATGTGACTAACCGGACAATAGAGGTTTCGCTGGGTGAGATTTATGATTATAAGGAAAATTATTCAGGATATGTTCTTCTTAGAGAGCAGCAACGGGAGAAACAATTAGCAACATTCAATAATCAACAAAGGCAAATTGCACAGGTTGAGCGATTTATTGAACGATTCCGATACAAAAACACCAAAGCAAACCAGGTGCAATCGCGGGTTAAAATGCTGAAAAAGCTGGACAGAATAGAAGTGGATGACGTGGATAAATCGGCTATCCATTTTACATTTCCCTCCGCGCCCAGATCAGGAAAGGTGATTTTTGAAGCGCAAAAGTTATCAAAATGGTACGGGCATAACCAGGTATTAAAAGATCTTGACTTTGCTATTGTTAGAAATGATTTTGTTGCTTTTGTCGGTAAAAACGGAGAAGGTAAAACAACACTGGCTCGAATTATCGTTGGTGATATTGATCATTCGGGAGTGGCAAAGCCCGGATATAAACTATCAATAGGTTATTTTGCCCAAAATCAGGCTGAAATGTTAGACCCGGATAAAACGGTGTTTCAAACCATTGATGATGTTGCTGTCGGAGATATGAGAACAAAAGTCAGAGGTGTTCTCGGTAGCTTTTTATTTAGTGGCGATTCGATCGACAAAAAAGTAAAAGTATTGTCGGGTGGTGAGAAGTCGCGTTTAGCCATTGCAAGGCTTTTACTAACTCCGGTAAATTTGCTTGTTTTAGATGAACCAACAAATCACCTGGATATGCATTCGAAGGATATTTTGAAAAACGCCCTGTTAAAATATGATGGTACATTGATCATTGTATCGCATGACCGTGATTTTCTGCAAGGCTTAACGAATAAAGTCTTCGAGTTTAAAAAGCAGGGTATCAGACAATATATCGGAGATATTTATGATTTTATGGAGTCAAGAAAACTCAATTCATTAAAAGAACTTGAGAAATCTTCACAAAATGATAATCGTCAGGTAAAGAACGGTCTTTCTCAAAGTAAATTGCAGTATGAGCAGCGGAAGCAGTTTGAGAAAGATCATCGTAGGTTGGCTAAAAGGATTATAAAGTGTGAGTCAGAAATCGAAACCATTGAGGACAAAATTAAATCCATCAACAGTTACCTTGCTGAACCTGAAATATATAAAGATAAGCTTAATACAGATGATATTTTTGAGAAGTACGCAGCATATAAGCTTCATCTGGAAAGGGCAATGGAAACCTGGGGAAAGTTACATGATCAGCTTGAGGAACTTAAAAAAAATAATTACATCAATAATCCCTGATGGCAATTGTTTTCGCCAGCCTTATTAATTCCTGTTTTCGTTTTTTCTCTACCTTAACTTTATCAAGATGCTCCATGGCTTTTTGATAATATTTATCCATCTCATTTTCAGCAGATGCCTTTACGCCTAACTGGTTGTATATTTCGATAACTTCTTTAATCTTTGTTTCCCTATTGTATTTATTTATAATGAAGCATGAATTCAGTTTGTCACGAGTGCTTCCTTCTGCTAATTCGAATGCTTTGAGATACAAAAAAGTTTTCTTATTGGCCAGAATGTCACCCCCGGTTTTTTTCCCGAATTTTTCTTCAATACCATAAACATCAAGCAGGTCGTCGCGTAACTGAAAGGCCATACCTGTATTTTCCCCAAAAAGGTATAAATTTTGGATATCATTAGCATCAGCACCAGCGATAATTGCTCCTATTTTTAAACTGGCAGCAAACAGGACAGCAGTTTTCAAACGGATCATCTTCGTGTAATCGTTAAGAGAAACATGCGCTTGTACTTCATAATTAAGATCGTATTGTTGGCCTTCACATACCTCTTTAGCCGTTTGGGTAAAGACCTTTAAGACATCAGGGAGTAACTCTTTTTCTGTTTCAGCAACATAATTGTAAGCAATAGCAAACATGGTATCGCCCGACAAAATAGCGATGTTGGTATTCCATTTTTTGTATACGCTGGGCTTCCCTCTTCGAATAGGGGCTTTATCCATTATATCATCATGGAGAAGCGTAAAATTATGAAAGATCTCAAGGCCGATGGCAGCTGGGATCGCCTTTTCAATATCACCTTCAAAAAGATCACACCCCATAAGCATTAACACAGGACGCAATCTTTTCCCCCCTAATGCCAGCGTATATCCAATGGGTTGGTACAACTCAGGCGGATCGTAACTGAATTCTTGAGCATCAAGGGCATTTTTAAACTTTTCCTGAAGATATTGAATGGAATGCATAACTAATCGATTATTTCCATTAGATACTTACCGTAACCGCTGTTAATCAATGGTTTAGCAATTTTCTGAAGTTGATCGCCGGTAATGTAACCCATTCGGTAAGCAATTTCTTCAATACATCCAATTTTTAAGCCCTGGCGATCTTCTATTACCTGAACATATTGTGATGCATGTAGTAATGATGAAAAGGTACCCGTGTCGAGCCAGGCAGTACCTCGATGTATAATTCCAACTTTTAATTTATTTTGTTCGAGGTAGTGTTTATTTACATCAGTAATCTCATATTCTCCCCGTGCACTGGGTTTGATATTTTTTGCCACATTAATAACTGTATTGTCGTAAAAATAGAGGCCGGGAACTGCATAATTCGATTTTGGGTTCTCCGGTTTTTCTTCAATTGAGATGGCATTGTTGTTATCATCAAATTCAACAACCCCATATCGATGGGGGTCAGAAACATGGTAAGCAAACACAACACCTCCGTCCGGGTTAATATTTTCCTGGAGCAAACGCTGTAATCCTGTTCCATAAAAGATGTTATCGCCTAAGATCAATGCTACTTTATCGTTTCCAATAAATTTTTCACCAATCACAAAAGCCTGTGCAATACCATTTGGAATTTTTTGCTCAGCATAGCTGAACGAACAGCCAATTTGATGTCCATTTCCAAGGAGGTTTTTAAATAATGGCAGATCATGGGGGGTTGAAATAATCAGGATTTCCTTTATTCCTGCCATCAATAAAATTGATAGCGGATAGTAAATCATTGGCTTATCATAAACCGGCATTAACTGTTTACTAATGGAAAGTGTGATTGGGTGGAGACGTGTTCCTGAACCCCCTGCTAAAATAATTCCTTTCATAGTTATAAATTTTGTATCTCGATATCTCGCCTTCCCACCGCAGGAAGGTATTTCTAATTTCTAATTTTTAATTTCTTATTTCGTATATCGTTATTCGTATATCGTATATCGTATATCCTTTCGTTTCTCGCTTTTCTCTTTTCTCTTTTCATGCCGAACCCCGAGTATCGGGTTCTTCAATTTCCAACTCTGATAGCTCAATATCTTCCTCTTCATCAAGTAATATTATTAATGGTTCTTTAAATGACTTGGTTGTAACCCTTCTGTCAAGTGATAAGAGCAGCGATGGTAGCACCAGTAAATTTGAAAGAACCGCTATTAATAAAGTAAATGAAATTAAAAAACCCATTGCTTTTGTGCCTCCAAAAGTAGATAATGTGAAAATAGCAAATCCAAAAAACAGAACAATGGAGGAATATATCATGCTAAACCCGGTTTCTTTAAGCGCAGAAATTACAGATAATTTAATATTCCAGTTATTCGTTTTGAGTTCCATCCTATACCTTGATAGAAAATGAATCGTGTTATCGACGGAAATACCTAAAGCAATACTAAAGATAAGTATTGTTGAGGGTTTAATACTTATTATAAGAAACCCCATTAAAGCAGCTGTCAGTATCTGTGGTAAAAGATTTGTGATGATTGAAACACCAACCATTTGAAAAGAAGTAAACAAAAGGGCCATTAAAATCCCGATAACTATTATGGCCAGGATCAGACTGATAAGAAGGCTTCTAACCAAATATTCCGTTCCCTTTAAGAACACAACACTCGTGCCGGTTATTTCAACATCAAAGCGATTTGGTGGGAAGATATCATCAATTATTGGCTTTAAATCCTGTTTAATCCGTTTTATCTCCTTCGTCCCGACATTTGCAACCTGGACTGTAATTCGTGTAACCCGGAGGTTGGTGTCGATAAATGAATTTAGAATAGTTTTTTTTCCACTCCCCATATTGGGAACGTACGAAAGGATAAAGTTTTTTTCCTGACTATTTGGCAGACTGTAATAAGAACTTTTATTATTATAAAAGGCCTGTTTTGCAAATTTCACAACATCGGCTATCGAAAGCGGTTTGGAAAACTCAGGGTACTTACGTAAGGAATCTTGTAATTGATTTATTTTTCGGATGGTTGAAAGCCGGAAAGCACCTTTTTGCTTGCGGGTGTCAATTGAGATTTCAAAAGGCAGTATGCCATTAAATTCATTTTCAAAAAACATCAGGTCTTTATATAACGGGTCAGAATGCGAAATATCATCAACGAGGTTTCCCGTTGTCTTTAGTTGAAAAATTCCCGCGATCCCAACGAGTAGAATAGCCAATGTTGTAAGATAGATTGCGTTTCTTTTATTTTGAACAAGGAAAATGATTTTGTCGAGCAACTTTACAGTAAGACGATTATCAAGGTGTCGAATGTGCCTTTCTTTAGGTGGATTTAAATAGCTGTAGAAGATTGGAATAAGAAAAAGAGTTAAGAAAAAAACAATCATTATGCTTATAGAAGCAACAATACCGAATTCAATCAATGCCTGGTTTCGGGTAACAATAAAGGCAGCAAATCCTGTGGCAGTGGTAAGGTTTGTCAGAAAGGTAGCATTTCCAACCCTTTGAACCACCCTGGAGAGTGCTTTTATCTTATTTCCATGACTTCGGAATTCATGATGGAATTTATTCAAAAGGAAAATGCAGTTTTCAACACCGATGATGATAACCAGAGGAGGGATAATTCCGGTTAACAGGGTGATTTTATATCCGAGGAGGACTAATATCCCCATACTCCAAACAATGCTTATTGTAACAATGAACATGGGAAACAATACAGCCTTAACAGAGCGGAAGAAAACGAATAACGCTATTGAGGCTATTAGCATTGCCAGCAAAATAAAAAGCTTTAATTCGGTCTGAACTTTTTTAAGTGTTACTGTTCGAATATATGGTAACCCCGAGTAGTAAAAATTAATATCATATTGTTTGCTGAATTCTTCGGTATGTGCCTTAATGTTATTGACCAGGGAAATTCTTTTTTTGTTATTTAATTTATCATGAGAAAGAGTGATCGCCATTATATTAGCGTTCGAACTTTTATTGTATAGCAGGTTATCGTAAAAAGGATAGGAATATATTTCTTCTGTCAGGCTGTCAAGCTCATGTTGTGTTTGCGGTTTTTTATTTACAATAGGTTGAAAATCAAACTTCCTGGAAGAGTCATTCTTTGCAAGCTTATATAAATTAGCAAAAGATACGATTTCCTGTACGCCATCAATATTTTTTAAAGTACCGATCAGGTCATGCCAGGCATTAAACTCAACCAGGTTGTATATTTTTTCATCCTTCATGCCAATAAAGAAGATACTCCCATCTTCGCCGAACCTCTTTTTAAATTCCCGATACCGAATTAATGTAGAGTCAGATGCAGGAAGCATACTTGTTAGATTATAAGAGATTTCCAAGTCCTTTGCCTTGTAACCTAACAATAAGGTTACCAGTAAGATTCCAATCAAGTTCCACACTCGATTTCTTAAAATGAATCTTACCAGGTATGTCCACATAATAATGCTTATTGACCTATATTGATTTAAATAAAAAAGGGATTGAAAACCCCTTAAAAAGAGCTCAAATTTAATACTTTAATTGAAATTAAGAAGTATTGTATCCGATAGGAGTTATAAAAAAGTATATTTTTGCAAAAAATGAAACATATTCCAGTATGAAGAAAGAAAATAAATTGTTTAAAGGAAAAACGTTGGCGATCTTATCAGGCGGTGGTGACACCCCTGCAATTAATTCCAGTATAGAAAGCATTCGAAACAGGGCGTCATTGGTTGGGTATAAAGTTTATGGAGTAAGGTATGGTTGGAAAGGCTTACTAGGCGACGGAGACATTGTTGATCTTTCAAATCAGCCTTACAATGGTTGGTATGGCGGCACTGCCCTGCGTGCAAGCCGGACAAACCCATTCCCTTCAAAGAGGAATCCTGAAAACAGAGTTCCCCAAATATTAAATAATCTTGATAAGTACCACATTGATGTTCTTGTAACTATTGGTGGAGATGATACCAATGGTGCTGCAAAAAGACTATATGAAACGGAAGGTATACCAGTAATAGGATTTCCCAAAACAATTGATAATGATCTTCGCACCGGGACTATGCATCATTATGAAGGGCAAGAGATTGAAGCGGTATTGTGTCCTGGATTCCCATCGGCTGCCAGAGCTGTTACAGAATTTGCTGCTCGTATTAAAACAACAGCAGAATCGCACTCGAGAATCATTGTTCTGGAGGTTATGGGACGTGATGCAGGGTGGCTTACAGGATCAGCTATTTATGGAGGTGCCGACATGTTTCTTGTTCCCGAGTTTGAGATCACAAAGGAACGAAAAGAATTTTTTCTGGAAACAGTCAGGGAAGCCTACATGAAATCACCTAAGAAGACATTGATCATTGCTGTTTCTGAGGGCGTAAGGTGGTACGATGATGACAAAGGTAAAGTTGATGTGGTGTATGCAAGCTCAGAGGTTGATGAGTATGGCCATCCACGTTTTGGCGGGATAAGTGGAATAATAGCTTCCGAGATAGATAACAAGCTGGGAATAGATGCCAGAGCTCAGATTACGGGATATTATGCCAGAGCTGGTGAATGCCGTAAGTATGATCGTCGTTTGACTGCAACGCTAGCCGATAAAGTAGTTGACCTGTTATTAAGGGAAGAATATGGGCAAATGCCTGTTCTTAATAAAATAGTACCGTATGACGAATTGGAAGAGTTTAATACCTCTTCTATTGATATGGGCAAGATAGGTAATATGCCACTCCCGGACGAATACTATGATATAAATAAATTCAAGTTTTCAGGAGCGTATGATGATTTTTTGTCTAATATTCTTAAGCACCCCAGGTATATAGATTTTAATTATGACTTCCCGGTTGTAATTCCGGAGAAATGATACCGGTTCTATATTATTTTTTATTGAGAAACTGGCAAGTTGTAATTTTGAAGCAAATTAAATTTTTTGAAGGTTGAAAATCAGGGAGTTAATTAATCTTTATGCCCTTGATGGCAGGATTGCCCGTATTATTGAAGCACTTGACCGGAAAAGCCCGGATCGAATCTTCCTTTCGGGTTTAATTGGTTCTGCAAGGGCTATACTTTCTGCTGCCGTTTATCAAAATACACCCCTAAATCATCTTTTTATTCTTTCGGATAAAGAAGCCGCTGCTTATTTTTACAACGATCTTGAGAACCTATTCGGTGAGCAAAAATTGCATAACAGCAACAAAAGGATCCTGTTTTTCCCAACAACTTATAAAAGACACTATCAAATTGAACAGCATGACAATACGAATTTATTGTCCCGCTCGGAGGTGTTGAACAGGATCGCCACAGGAAAGAGAAGTACAATGATTGTTTCCTATCCTGAAGCCTTATGTGAAAAAGTTGTATCCAGGGAATCATTGTTTCAAAACACATTCAGCCTTAGCAAAGGAGAACAGATTTCGTTGGATTTTCTGGCTGATTTGTTAATAGAATATGAATTTGAAAGGGTTGACTTTGTTGTAGAACCCGGCCAGTTTTCAATCAGAGGCGGTATAGTTGATCTCTTTTCCTTTTCGAACGATTACCCTTACCGTATTGAGTTTTTTGGAGATGAAATTGAATCGATCAGGACCTTTAATCCGGCTAACCAGCTATCGATAAAAAAACTTAATAGAATTACTATCCTTCCTGATATCCAAAGCAGGAACCAGGTAGGGCAACGCGAATCATTGCTTTCCTATATTGATGATAACTCCGTCCTTTGGTTTGATGATCTGCAGTTGTTTATTGACAAGATAGACCTGGAATACAATAAAGCCGGACAAATTTTTCAGGATCCGGATGAAAAAGAACTCCCTGAGTCAATGAAAAACCTTTTCGTGACAGGAAAGGAAATTCTTAAGGAGATTCTGTCGTATTCTGTTATAGAGTTTGGAAGGGCAAATTTCTTTGATGAAGCAGAAAACATTCTCTTCACAAACAGACCGCAACCCTCTTTTAATAAAAAATTCGATATACTGATCAAAGACCTGAATGAAAAAAAGAAACAAGGCATTAGCAATATCATTACAAGCGATAATCCTAAGCAACTTGAAAGAATCTATCGAATTTTTGAGGATATTCAACAAGGTGATATTAGCAACCCTGAAATCCTGTTTTCCACACTTAATATGTCATTGCATGAAGGATTTGTTGATCCTGACCTTAAAATTGCTTGTTATACCGATCACCAGATATTTAACAGGTATCACCGGTTTCATTTAAAAGATAGTTTTTCCAGTAAGGAAGTCCTCACCTTAAAGGAGATCTATAATCTTAATCCCGGTGACTTTATTACCCACATTGATCATGGAGTTGGGCGGTTCGACGGACTTGAGAAGATAGACAACAAAGGGCGGCAGCAAGAAGCTATTCGCCTGGTTTATGATAATAACGACTTGCTTTATATTAGCATTCATTCTTTGCACAGGATATCTAAATATGTCGGAAAGGAAGGAATTCCTCCAAAACTAAACAGGTTAGGTTCAAATGCATGGAACAGATTAAAAGATCGTACCAAACGAAAGGTCAAAGATATTGCCAAAGAGCTTATTAAGTTGTATGCAGAAAGAAAATCTTTAAAAGGGTTTAAATTTTCGCCGGATACCTATTTACAACATGAGCTGGAAGCATCATTTATTTATGAGGATACCCCTGATCAGTTAAAATCTACACAAGATGTGAAAAAAGATATGGAGGCTCAAAGCCCGATGGACCGGCTGGTATGTGGAGATGTTGGGTTTGGTAAAACAGAAGTTGCGATTCGTGCAGCCTTTAAAGCTGTAGCTGATAGCAAGCAGGTTGCCGTCCTGGCGCCAACAACTATTTTAACCTTACAACATTTCAAAACATTTACCGAACGGCTTAAGGATTTTCCATGCAATATTGATTATATTAACCGGTTTAAAAGTATTAAAGCTCAAAAACAGACATTACAAGAGTTGAAGTCCGGAAAAATTGATATTCTTATTGGTACACATCGTTTGGTAAGCAAAGATGTAGATTTTAAAGATCTCGGACTGCTGATTATTGATGAGGAACAAAAATTTGGTGTTTCTAAAAAAGAAAAGCTAAAGCAGATAAAAACCAATGTCGATACACTTACGTTAACAGCAACACCTATTCCGCGAACCTTGCAATTTTCTCTTATGGGAGCCAGAGATTTCTCCGTAATCAACACAGCACCTCCAAACAGATACCCCATTCAAACGGAATTATGTACGCTAAATGAGAAAATAATACGCGATGCCATCAATTATGAAATATCCAGGGGCGGCCAGGTCTATTTTGTACATAACCGTGTGCAAAATATTCCTGAAGTAGCGGCTATGATTGAACGATTTGTTCCGGGCATCACAATAGGAATCGCTCACGGCCAGATGGATGGCCATAGATTGGAAAAAACCATGCTCGATTTTATTGATGGTTATTATGATGTGCTGTTAGCTACCACTATCATTGAATCCGGGCTCGATATTCCCAATGTCAATACCATTATTATTGATCAGGCCCAGAATTATGGACTTAGCGATTTGCATCAGCTCAGAGGAAGGGTGGGACGATCAAATAAAAAAGCATTTTGTTATCTGTTGACTCCTCCACGGGCTGTTTTGTCGAAGGAAGCAAGCAAAAGGTTGAAAGCAATTGAGGAATTTTCAGAGCTTGGCAGTGGCTTTAATATTGCAATGCGTGATCTGGATATCAGGGGAGCAGGAAATATTCTTGGCGCCGAACAAAGCGGGTTTATCTCGGAAATAGGATTTGAAATGTACCAGAAAATCCTGGATGAAGCTGTTCAGGAATTAAAAATAAACGAATTTACCGATCTTTTTGAAAAAGAAAGAAAACCGGAATATGCTAAGGACTGCCAGATAGACACCGATATGGAGCTTCTATTGCCTGATGATTATGTTACGAATATTTCCGAACGCTTAAGTCTTTATAAAGAACTCGATAGCATTGAAACTGATGAAGAGTTAATAAATTTTCAGAGCCGGATTATCGATCGCTTTGGCCCAATTCC
>JAGLWB010000054.1 GCA_023133655.1 Bacteroidales bacterium | reverse complement strand
TTAAAGGCAAGATTCTGGACGAAGTTTCAAATGAGACCCTTATTGGAGCAACCATTCTTGTACAGGGTGAAGGTACTGGAACTGTATCCAACTTGGATGGCAGTTTTTCTTTCAATCTTGATGCAGGTTCTTATTCATTAAAGATTTCCTATGTAGGATATCTGGAAACTATAGTGGATGTTACTGTTCATGACGGACAGGTAACAGAACTGGGTAAGATTAAACTTGCAAGTGATGCTATTGGTCTTCAGGAGGTGATGGTCGTTTCATCTATGGCTATTGCCCGTAAAACTCCAGTCGCGGTATCTTCAATTAAACCTAAGTTTATCATGGAGAAGCTGGGAACACAGGAATTTCCTGAAATTTTGAAGTCTACACCCGGGGTGTATGCTACAAAACAAGGGGGTGCTTTTGGTGATTCCCGAATCAACCTTCGGGGTTTTGACCAGAGAAATATTGCTGTGATGATTAACGGTGTTCCAGTGAACGATATGGAGAATGGCTGGGTTTACTGGTCAAACTGGGCCGGCCTTGCCGATGTTACCCGTTACATGCAGGTGCAGCGTGGTCTTGGGGCTTCTAAAGTTGCTGTCCCGTCTGTTGGAGGAACCATCAACATTATGACCAAAACTACTGATGTTGTAAAAGGTGGTAGTTTGATAACAGGAATCGGAAATGATGGTTATCAAAAGCTTGGACTTAACCTTTCCAGTGGGTTGAATGAGAACGGCTTGGCAACATCTTTTTCATTAGCTAGAACCACTGGTAATGGCTATGTTGATGGAACCGAATTTGAATCTTACTCTTATTTTGCGAATATTTCAAAGAGGCTGAATGAAAAACATTCACTTTCATTCTCGATTTTTGGTGCACCACAATGGCATGGACAGAGAACTTCTGACCAAACCATTGCTGCTTTTGATAACTATGGTATTAAGTATAACTCCGATTGGGGTTACCGTAATGGGCAGGTAGAGTATGTGCGTAAAAACTATTATCACAAGCCTCAGGCTATTTTAAATCACTTCTGGACACTAAATGAAAACACTTCCGTTCTTTCAGCTCTTTATATTTCTGTAGGTGCCGGTGGAGGTACCGGTGGTTATGGAAATACTTCTAAATTCTATGGCAGTAACTTGAGAGACGGTCAGGTGAATTTTGACTGGATTGTTGATGAAAATATTGCCCTTGAAAACGCAGGCTCAGAGACAATCTTAAGATCTTCAGTAAACAATCACAAATGGTATGGAATTTTATCAACCGTAAATCATGATATGGGCAACCTGAAACTTATGGGTGGTTTGGATGCCAGGTATTACAAGGGAATTCACTACAGAAAGGTAACCGATCTTTTGGGTGGTGAATTTTATGTGGATAACAGCGATGAAAACAATCCAAATCAAGTAGTAGGTGTGGGTGATAAAATTGCCTATTATAATGATGGATTGGTATCCTGGAGCGGAGTTTTTGGCCAGGCAGAATACAACGTAGGAGAGCTTTCAACTTTTGGTGCTGCTGCATTCTCATACCAGTCATTTAAAAGAATAGATTATTTCAGTTACCTGGATGACGACCCATTGCAAGAAACCGATTGGAATGGATTTTTTGGATTTTCAGTTAAGGGAGGTGCGAATTATAATCTTTCCGACATGCACAACGTATTCCTTAATACAGGTTATTTCTCACGTCAACCTGACTTTGATGCGGTTTACCTGAACAACCTGAACATTTTTAACGAAGAAGCAGTAAATGAAACAGTATTCAGCTTTGAGTTAGGATATGGCTTGAATACCAAGAGCTTTGTGGCTAATGTGAACCTATATTACACAAAGTGGATGGATAAATCCTTAACCAAGTATGTTCCCGGTGTAGATATCAATGGTGACCCGGCTGACTATTTCACAAACCTTCTAGGTGTGGACGCATTGCACCAGGGTGTTGAAATGGATTTTGTTTATAAGCCTTTTAGCAACCTTGATATTCGCGGTATGGTTTCCATTGGAGACTGGCGCTGGTTGAATAACCTGGAAGACGTAAATACTTTTGATGATCAGCAAAATATCATCCGTACCGATAACATCTACATGTCCAACATTCATGTTGGTGATGCAGCTCAAACTTCAATGGCATTAGGGGTTGATTGGGAGTTGTTAGAGGGATTTAAAATAGGTTCTGATTTTAATTACTATGATAACCTCTTTGCTGATTTTGATCCTGCCAGCCGTACTGTAAGTGAAGGAGGAACAAATCCTGATTCCTGGAAGATGCCCAATTATGCGCTTCTAGATTTAAACTTAAGATATGATTTTGAAATGGCCGGAATCAAGAGTTCTTTCATGGCCAGAGTAAACAACCTGCTGGATGAACAGTATATGTCTGAGTCACGTGACGGATCGAACCATGACTGGGCTGGTGCCAGAGTGTATTACGGATGGGGAAGATCCTGGTCTGTAACTCTACTCTTTCGCTTTTAAATAGCAAAATTTTAAAAATTTAAACAAAGAAAATAATTATGAAAAAATTTGTTTTAATAAACAGTATTATTGCACTCATGTTTCTGGTTTCTTCCTGTGAAGACTATCAGCTGATCATGGATGAACTGGAGGATCAAAAGGATGCTGAGAAGGCAGAACAACTCACCAATGTGAATAAAGTTCCTGTTGTCCCGGTTTACACTCTTACTGAAGATGATTATGCACTATCCACAAACAGTGATATTGCAGAATTTATGAATTTTTCAGCTAGTGCTACTCCTGAAGAATTTCTGGGACTTATCCTGGATATTAAATTCCTGGGATCCAAAGGGGACCAGATGCGTGTAACTTATGATTACTATCGTGGTTCCAATGATAAAACCAAATACATTAAGGATCCCGTCGAGTATGAATTGACTGATGCTGATTATGATGCTATGGGAACCGCTTCAGGTGAACCCGGGAAATATAATAACTTTTCATCTTCTACACTTCCTGGTGACTTCTTACCCGACTGGTTGGCTACAACTTATCCCAATGCCACAGAAGAGGCAAGCATGAAAATTATTTATGAATATTATGCAGGAGGTACAGATACCCGCTATAGCTTGTTTTATAAACTTGACGGAGTATGGCAGATTGTAGATGTAGATACTTATGAGTTAAGTAGTGACGATTATGATTCTATGGGAGAGCCAGGAAATTACAACAATTTCTCTTTTTCGGTACCTCATGGGGACTATTTGCCGGTTTTCCTTAAATTAAAATTCCCTTATGCCACAGAAGGTGACTCTAAGGTAATAATGTATAAGTATTACAGTAGTAGTAGTGGAAATACCTATGTGTATGCTGCGGAGTATTTTTGCGATGGCATTACCTGGGCAGTTTACGCATCTACTATTGCCGCAACTTCCCCATTTAAATTTAACGGGGACAACTGGGTAATTGTACCTCCTATCACATATCAATTTACTACGGCTGCTCATAACAAAGAGTATACGGTTACTGATGATGATTATGATGCCGTAGGAAATGGTACCTATAACAATTTTGAATCATCTGATGAGGTTGTTCAGGGTAAGCTTATTACTATTCTTAAGATGAGTGTAGAGGATGCCGTAATAGGAGATGTTTATAAGGTTAACTACAAATACTATGTTGGTGGTGGTGTAGTAGAAGATCGCTCTATGAATTTTGAAGTTATTTCAGAAGAATAATTCTTGATACATGATTTACTTAGAAAGGAGGCTTCGGCTTCCTTTTTTTTCTTCATATCAGGGTTTATTTATCATTGACAACAGATGTTAATATTCAGAACTCTGACCCATTAGTAGCAATTTTATCTTGTGCAAGCCATGAATTACTTTCTTCTGGATTTGTTTTAGTTAGAACAACTACTTTCCCAAACTTAGATGCATGATACGGCTGCAAAAAGTCCGGTTAGACCACTGCCTATGATAAAAAAATCAGTAATAAGATCTTTATTTTTCATTATGATTTTTCTTTGCTTTATTTTTTGAATCTACCACAATAATTTTAGGGCAGTGTTGAGAAGACTCAATTTCATCATATTCAGCAAAACTTGCTATTATAACTAAATCGCCTTTATATACTTTTCTTGCTGCAGCACCATTCAAACAAATCTCTCCTTCTGCACCATATATCAAATAGGTTGAAAAGCGTTCTCCATTTGTAATATTATATACATCCACTTTTTCAAATTCTAACAGATCAGCTTTTTTACAGAGTGATTTATCAATTGATATAGATCCCTCGTAATTTAGATTAGCATTTGTTACAACAGCTCTATGAATTTTTGATTTCAAAAGTGTTCGTTTCATATCTTGGTCTCATTAATTTTGTATACTTCCTTTAATCCTTCAAATACTAAGGTTGGTGATATAATATCGAATAAGTTTTCATTCTTGAACAATGAAGAAAATCCTCCGGTACCTATAACAATAGGTTTGTCTCCCTGAAATGTCTCGACCGATATTTTTTTTGTTAACCCTTTAACTATTGCAATTTGACCATGGTATAGTCCTGCTTGAATACTCTCTGCGGTTGTTTTCCCATATACATTCCTGGTTTCTTTTATCTCAACACGGGGAAGCTTAGCAGTATGTTTACCAAGTGCTTCCATAGACATTCTTATACCCGGAAGAATAATTCCCCCTAAGTATTCTTTGTTTTTTGAAATAACACAGAGGGTAGTTGCTGTTCCAAAATCAACAACAATTAGATTATTATTGGGATATATACTTAGAGCAGCTATTGCATTTGCTATTCTATCAG
>JAGLWB010000053.1 GCA_023133655.1 Bacteroidales bacterium | reverse complement strand
GTAAATGTCCCGTAATCAATAAATTGCATTGTACCTACAAAACTTCCAACATTTTTAAAAGTTTTGGAATACATAGCAAAGCCGTAATTGATATCGGAGAAAAAGTCTATAAAACTAAGTGAGAGATGATTATCCATTTCACGCGTAATGAGCGAGGGGTTGGTAAGGGTTAACGTAATATCATTGTCCTTAGAAGCCAGAAAGTTGTCTCCAAGTGCTCCAACTCTCGCAGAAGAAGGCATATTAAGAAATTCGTAAACATTATCTCCGCCAATTTGTGCCAGATTATCTTTTGTAAAAAGTGTAAGCACCAATACGAATAATATAAAAGGTAGTTTCTTTTTCACTTAATATTTATCAGGTTAAAATCGAGTTAATAAAATCCTTAATTATTACAAATTAACGGCATTATGACCAGTTTATTATTATTTTTTTTATTAGGTCAAGATCAAAGAGCATAAAGTAAGTAATATTTGGGTTGAAGATTAAACAAATAAAGAGAAAAATAGTTTTACGAAGGACAAAAGTAATACTTTTTTAAATTTGAAAAATTGGATTAACCCTTGAACTTTTATTTTTTATCAGCTTTTGGATACTTCTTTGTTTTTCCGGGTAAGTCTAATTTTTCAATGATTTTCACATGAACATCTTGTTGTGGGTAAGGAATTTCTATGCCGGCATCCTTCATAGCATCACTCACTGCGAGTGTCACCTCACTCCTAATTCTCATTCGCTCCCCAATTAAGCTGGTCCAGAAAAACAGTTTGAATTTGATAGCACTCTCACCATATCCAAGAAAAATAGCAAAAGGTTTAGGCGTTTTAATAACATCAGGATGCATAGTAGCAGTATAGGTTAAAATATCAATAACACCGTGCGGATCTGTTCCATAGGCCACTCCCAGTTCCAGATCCAGTCGCATCAGCTGATCTGATAGGGTAAGATTGATCAATTCATTGGAAATAATCTTTCCGTTTGGAACGATCACCTCTGTACCATCCCAGATTCTAAT
>JAGLWB010000052.1 GCA_023133655.1 Bacteroidales bacterium | reverse complement strand
CAAGCTGCAAGCTATTTAACTGTGTGCAAATATAAGTATTATTGCCGACCGGAATTACTTTGTGAAGCGTTGAAGGATAATACCTCCCATGATAAACAGGAATCCTGCGATGGAATAACCCATTATTTGCTCTCCCACAATTAATGAGACAAAAATCAGTGAGAGGAGCGGGGAGAGGAAAATCAGGTTTGAAACCTTAGCGGTTGAAGAGGAGAGTTGCAGCGATTTGAGCCAGATAACAAATGCTATTCCCATCTCGAATATGCCAATGTATATCGATCCGATAATGCCTTCTATGTTTGGAATTTTTATTCCGTAGAAGATGGCAATAGTGATTAACACATAAATAAATCCAAAGATAAAGTTCAATAACATTTTTAAAACTGCATCCCTTTTATCTTTTACATTCAGGATGAAGAATAAAGCCCAAAAAACAGTACTTACCAGGGCCAGCAGTACTCCTTCAATATTTGAAAAATGCAATAGGCTGAGATTACCTTTAATTGCAATAATAACGACGCCGGCAAAGCTTATCAATATCGCCAAAAAGCTTTTCAAGCTTATTTTTTGTTTTAACATAGGTATGGATAGTAAAACAAGGGTGATGGGCCATACGTAGTTTATAACAACTGCTTCCTGCGCTAAAAGAAGATCGTACGCTTTAAGTACGGTAAGATAATAAAGGTACGGATTAAGAAAACCGAGCCCGGCTGATCGTAAAATATCTTTTTTGGTGATACTCCTTAAAAGAATTGTCTTTTTCTGAATCCATAATATACTAAAAAGTAAAATAATGGAAATAAAAGAGGCATACAAAAGTATGTGGATGAAATCAACATAACGGAGCGTTAATTTAAAAGCAGAACCGATAGTGGCCCAGAACAGCACCGCAGTCAATGCGTAAATATATGCTTTTTTTTGCTTTTGCATAGGTTAGTGTTAGCAGTCTGTTAATTTGTTTGTGCCCAGAGAGGAAAATCGTTTAGGTTAATATCAAACAAAAACATACCAAGAAAATAAGTGGCAAGGGCTATGACTATAGCCCCAATAATATTTAGGATAAAACCTGTTTTGGCCATGTCGATAATGCGCAAACGGCCTGTTCCAAACACAATAGCATTTGGTGGTGTGGCAACCGGAAGCATAAAGGCCATTGAGGCACTTAATGTAGCCGGAAGCATTAATAACAAGGGATTAATTTGAGTGGAAACAGATAATCCGGCAAGAACAGGCAACATCATTTCTGTTGTTGCCGTGTTTGAGGTCAGCTCGGTTAAAAAGGTCATGGTTATAGAGATGGCGAATATAATAAGTAAGGGGTGAAAATCGACCACCCAGCTGAGTTGTTCGCCAAACCACAAAGAAAGGCCTGACTCTTTGAATCCACTGGCAAGAGCAAAACCACCACCAAAAAGTAATACAATATTCCATGGCAAAGCCGAAGCTGTTTTCCAATCCATAATTCTTTTGCGTTTTCCAGCTTTTGCCGGAAAAAGAAAAAGAGCAACCGCCATCATCATGGCAACGGTACCATCATTCAGGTATTCAGGCCATGGGAAAAGCGAGGACCATCCTGGTATTTTGAAATTTCCTATTACAATATTTGATCTGGTAAGCCAAAGGAAAGCCAGTAAAATAAAATCAATCAGGATCACTTTCTCTTCATAAGTAATCTTGCCAAGTTTCTTATACTGCTGTGCAAAAGAATCTTTACTCAGGTTAACCAGTACCCCTTTTGAAGGTTTAAATTTAAAGTAGAGGTATATGAAAACTACAATGAAAACGGTTACGCTAATGGGTAATGCAAAAATAAACCAATGAGAAAAAGAAATTTCTGTTGCTTCAGGGAACATGATAATGAAAATCCTTGTAAATGAAAGGTTTGGTGGAGTTCCTACCAGGGTTGCAATTCCTCCAATGGATGCGCTATATGCAATACCCAACATCAAACCAATGGCGTATTTGTCGAGATTAGATTTTTCGATGCTTTCTTCCAGTTTTAGAATGACCGACATCACAATCGGGACCATCATCATAGCAGTGGCTGTATTGGAAATCCACATAGAGAGGAATGCTGTGGCTAACATAAAGCCCAGAAGTATCCCTGCCGGACTTACTCCTGTAAACATTAAGATTCGCAAAGCTATTCTTTTATGTAGGTTCCAGTGTTGCATTGCCAGTGCTACAATGAAGCCTCCGATAAACAGGAAAATAACATGATTGAAGTAAGTCGCTGAGACATCCTGACCGTTCATAATGCCAAAAAAAGGAAATAAAACCACTGGTATTAAGGCTGTTACAGCAAGAGGTA
>JAGLWB010000051.1 GCA_023133655.1 Bacteroidales bacterium | reverse complement strand
ATCTTTTGAATTTAGTCTTTTTTGTCTGGGTCTCTGAAGCTGTTTTCCTTACCAGAACTGATGTCACCAAATCAATCTTCATAGTTTGGGACAATCCCATGGCAAACTGTTCACTTTGATTAAATCCTCTTTTTCTTATTTTTTTTCGATGCAGTGGAACGGGAATCACCGCGTTTACTGTATTGAAATAGGGCGATTTCTTTAATTCATCACCATATAGGCCGCCAATAAAAACCCCGACCTCTTTGTGCCCTTTGTATTTAAACTGATGCATCAGGTGTTGGATTTTGCTCCCCTTTCTAAAATAATAACAGGCAGCAGCTGCATGAATGTCAACTCTACCCCAGAAAAGACTGCTAACCGGGTTGTCCTGGTCCCGGTGGAAATTGGTTTTGGGAAGATGAAACAAACACGACGTACAAATGATCTCCTCATTATGCATAAGCGGGGCTTCACAGGCATTGCATACCCGGGGGAAAAACAGTGAAATAAAATCTTCAATTAAAGTCATCATGAACGCTTGAATGTATGGTTGGTTTTTTGTTAATCCTAAACTGGTTAATTTGTGACCCTCTATTTATCAGGGTTTGTGATTTAGTATTTGTTATTTGTAACTTTGCCAATCATAACCTTCAACTCTAATCTATTTAAATGTCTCTTCTCGAAATACAAAATTTAACCGTTGAATTCCCTTCAGAGGATCAATTTTTGAAAGCCGTCAGTAATATCTCATTTTCGTTGGAGAGGGGAGAAACCCTGGGTATTGTTGGTGAGTCAGGATCCGGGAAGTCAGTTACTGCCCTGTCGATTATGCGTCTTATACCTGAGCCTCCCGGGAAAATTTCCAATGGAGAGATCCTGTTTCATCCTTTCGAAGGGCAGAAAGTTGATTTATTGAAATTACCGGAAAAAGAGATCCGGTTATACCGGGGAAGTCAAATTGCCATGATTTTCCAGGAACCCATGACTTCATTAAATCCTGTGCAAACATGCGGCGCTCAGGTGATAGAAGCGATACGACTACATCGGAAGGCTAACAAAAAGGAGGCAAAACAGATAGCCCTTGAATTATTTAAGGAGGTTCAGCTTCCCCGTCCGGAGGAGATCTTCAAATCATATCCTCATCAAATCTCCGGTGGTCAAAAACAACGGGTAATGATAGCCATGGCCATTTCATGCAATCCATCCATCCTGATCGCTGATGAACCGACAACGGCATTGGACGTAACGGTCCAAAAAACCATACTTCAACTGATGAAAAGGCTTCAAAAAAAATTCAACGTGAGCATTATTTTCATCACACACGATCTTGGTGTAGTGGCAGAAATTGCTGACAGGGTAATCGTTATGTTCAAAGGAGAAATTGTTGAGTCGGGACCGGTGAAACAGCTTTTTACCAACCCGCAACATCCCTATACACGGGGCTTACTTGCCTGCCGCCCCCCGTTGTCAAAAAGAATCAGCAGACTTCCAACAATTTCCGATTTCCTTGATCAAAACAATCAGGCAAACAGAGATGAGGGCCCTGATTTTGGGTTTGGCAGAGATGGATTTACGGTATCTCAGAGGGAGCGAAAAAAGCGTCTTGAAAAATTATACCGGCAGGAACCATTGTTGCAACTCACTAATGTAAAAACCTATTTTCCTTTTCATAAAGGGTTCTTTGGTAAAGTAAAGGAGTATGTGCATGCTGTTGATGATATCAACCTGGATGTTTATCCCGGCGAGACCCTTGGCCTGGTTGGGGAATCGGGCTGCGGTAAAACAACACTGGGGCGGACCATCCTTCGCCTGACAGAACCTACCGAAGGTA
>JAGLWB010000050.1 GCA_023133655.1 Bacteroidales bacterium | reverse complement strand
GTTTTAATCCTATCTTTGCCTGACACATATTATATATATATATGTTAAAGGGAACCAAAACAAAAATAAAAGCCTGGGCAATACTGATTGCACTTGTTCTAACCTGGGGGAGTTCATTTATCCTGATTAAGCGGGGATTGGAGTCTTTTTCCATGGATGAAGTTGGCGCCCTGAGAATAGTGATCACTTTTATTTTTTTATTACCTATGGCGGTAAGCCGTATTGCCCGAGTTCAGAAAAGGTATTGGCTGTTTCTGGCTCTTGTCGGCGTGATCGGGAGCGCAATTCCTCCTTTTTTATTTGCCAAAGCTCAAACCGGCATCAGCAGTTACCTTGCCGGGGTATTAAATTCGGTCACTCCCCTTTTTACGTTAGTACTTGGGGGACTTTTTTTCAAACTGAATATCCGGTGGTTTCATACCCTGGGCGTATTTACCGGTCTTGTTGGGGCGGTTGGGTTAATTATAGCCACCGGGGTAAATATTGCCGGATTTAACCCTTGTCTGGCATTGTTGATTATTATTGCGGCTTTTTGTTATGCCATTAATGTGAACCTGGTAAAACGCTACTTAAAAGAGATTGATGCAATTACCATTACAGCTTTTTCTTTTTTTATTATTGGTTTTCCCATTACGATTTATTTATTGTTTTTTACTGATTTTTTCCATCAGGTAACTCACGAGCCTGAAGCCCTGAAAGGGCTTGGTTATATAACTATTTTAGCTGTCCTTGGAACCGGTGTTGCGCTGATTGCTTTTAATAACCTGATAAAAATTTCAAGTCCTGTTTTTGCTGCTTCTGTGACCTACATGATTCCGATAGTGGCCATATTTTGGGGAATTATCGATGGAGAACCGTTCGAATGGGTTTATTTGTTATGGATGGGATTGATCCTTGGGGGCGTTTTTCTGGTGAACAAAACGAGAAAGGAGAAACGGATGGCGAAAGGCAAAAAAATCGTGCTACGGCAAAAATCAAAAATTTAGAAATAAACCCTTTGTATTTTAAAATTAATTACTAATTTTGCACCTCCATTTTAGCAGGTAAATATTTTAAAGTTAGTAACATGTATACAATCGTTGATATTGCAGGGCAACAGTTTAAAGTTGAAAAAGGTCAGGAAATATTTGTGAATCGTCTTGACGGTGAGGAAGGATCAAAAATTACCTTCAGCGATGTTCTTCTTATTGATAACAATGGAAAGATTGATGTAGGAACGCCACTTATTGAAGGAGCCTCTGTTTCAGCCAAAATCATATCACACTTAAAAGGTGATAAAGTTCTTGTCTTTAAAAAGAAAAGAAGAAAAGGATATAAAAAAACAACAGGTCACCGTGACTATTTAACTAAGATATTGATTGAAAACATTAAGGTAAAAGCCGCTAAACCCAAAAAAGCTGCTGAGCAGGCTACAGAAGTAAAAGCTGACAAAGAGGCTGTTAAAACAAAGAAAAAGCCTGCAGCTGCAAAAAAAACGACTAAAGCTGCTGCTCCTAAAGCAAAGGCGGAAAGTGTAAAGAAAACAGCAGCGGCTACAACCGTGAAAAAGGCCAAAGCTAAGGCCGCTCCTAAAGATGAAGTAAAAAAAGATGCCAAATAATTTTGTACCTTTGTTGTATCGCATTATTGTATGGCTAATTTGAAATATTATTAAACAGAAATAAGTAAGTTATCTTTAAATCATATTATCATGGCTCATAAAAAAGGCGCCGGTAGCTCACGAAACGGCAGAGAATCAGAAAGTAAACGATTAGGTGTAAAAATATTTGGTGGGCAAATTGCCATTGCCGGTAATATCATTGTCCGTCAAAGGGGAACAAAGCATAACCCGGGCCTGAATGTTGGAATGGGAAAAGATCATACCATTTATGCACTTACTGACGGGGTTGTTGAGTTTAAAAAGAAAAGAAATAACAGATCCTACGTTTCAATCATTCCCAAAGAATCGTAGTAAAAAACTAACCGGTAAATTTCATTTCCTCCCGGTCAACTGAACAAAATAAAATTATCTCCTGGTTGTTTAATCAGGAGATTTTTATTTTTATTAGTTACCTTTGCACACCTGTACCTAAGTTCGCATAACTGAATAAACTCAAATTACTTTATTGATTAACGGTTTGAATTTAAATGGGTTACACAACTTATGGCTGTAAATCCTTATCCAATTATTTAATAAAATATGTTACAAGTTCAATACATTAAAGACCACAGGGAAGAGGTGATTAACCTTCTTGCCATTAAAAATTTCAAGGCTTCTGATCTTATTCAACAAGTCATTGACCTGGACATTAAACGCCGGAATTCACAAAAAAAGCTGGACGACCTTTTGGCTGAGTCAAACAGATCGGCAAAAGAGATAGGAATGTTGTATAAAACAGGTAAAGTTGAAGAAGCAAATAAGCTGAAAGAGGTAACCATAGAGTATAAACATGAAGCAAAAGTGCTAAGTGATAGGTTAGGGGAAGTTTCTGACCAACTAAACGCGCTGTTACTGGAAATACCAAATGTACCTCATCCTTCAGTGCCCGGGGGCAATACTGAGCAAGATAATGTATTGGTTTTTGAAGAAGGGAGCTTCCCGGAACTGGATGAAAAGGCACTTCCGCATTGGGATTTAATTAAAAGATATGACATTATAAACTTTGAGTTGGGAAATAAAGTTACCGGAGCAGGATTCCCTTTTTATAAAGGAAAAGGTGCCCGTTTACAGCGGGGCTTGATTAACTTTTTCCTGGACAGAGCTCTCGAAGCAGGATACATTGAATATCAAACGCCACTACTGGTTAACAGAGATTCAGGATATGGAACAGGTCAATTGCCGGATAAAGATGGGCAGATGTACAAAATTAATGAAGAAGATTACTATTTAATACCAACAGCTGAAGTTCCGATTACAAATATTTACCGAAACAGTATATTAAAGGCTGCTGATTTTCCTATCAAGAATGTTGCCTATTCAAATTGTTTCAGAAGAGAAGCCGGGTCGTGGGGAAAAGATGTCAGAGGCTTAAACAGGCTTCATCAATTTGATAAAGTGGAGATTGTGCAGATTCAGCATCCTGAAAAATCGTACGAAACACTGGAAGAGATGAAAGATCACGTTGCCAGCCTGCTACGCGAATTAAAGCTTCCATTCAGGATTATGAGGCTATGCGGCGGTGACCTTAGCTTTACATCAGCATTGACATATGACTTTGAAGTTTTTTCGGGTGCCCAAAAAAAATGGCTGGAAGTAAGTTCCGTCTCCAACTTTGAAAGTTTTCAGGCAAACAGGTTAAAGTTTCGTTTTAAAGATACCGACGGAAAAACAAAGCTAACACATACACTAAACGGAAGTGCCCTTGCGTTACCAAGAATAGTTGCTGCTTTGTTGGAAAACAATCAAACAGAAGAGGGTATCAGGATGCCTGAGGTTCTTATTCCTTATACGGGGTTTGAAGTTATTAGTTGACAGTGAGAAGGAGACGGGAAACGGGAGACGGGAGTCAGGAATCGGGAAGAGTGGGGAAAATGAGTTTTATTTTGAATAGCCCCGGACTTTAGTTCGGGGGTGAAAAGGAGACGAAAGACGGGAGACAGGAAACAGGAATCGGGAAACGGGAATCGGGAATCGGGAATCGGGAATTTTAAAAAACATGTATGATCCGTATTTCAAAATATGACTTGCTAATTGTCCTTTTGATTTGGGGAGTTATTGGTTTTTCGCAGGATAAACCGAAAAAGCCTGTAGCTGTCAGTAAATATCCTGCTGTTCAAAATCCTAACACTTCGGCCGAATCAAAACTTGCCGCTCAATATTACCGTAATCAGGAATACGATAAAGCAGCCAGGCTTTACGAAAAACTTTATGAAAAGAATCCAACCTATGTAAATTATACATATTATATGTATAGCCTTGTTCAGATAAATGAACACAATAAAGCAGAAAAGCTGGTAAAGAAAAGGATGAAAAAATTTTCAGGCAAGCCACGGTACATGGTCGATCTGGGCTATGTATATATTTCTGCAGAAGAATCAGCTAAAGGAAAAAAGCAATTCGATAACGCGATAAACATGCTGAAGCCGGATAAAAGAGAAATTATTGACCTGGCCAATGCCTTTAAATCGAAGCGAGAAACTGATTACGCCATTAAGACTTATGAGCATGGCAGAAAACTTTTAAACAATGCATACCCCTTTCACCTCGAACTTGCCGCTGTTTATGCCCAGGCTCAGAAATACGAAAAAATGTTTGATGAATACCTCAATCTGCTTGAATATGATTACAACCTGGTGAACACGGTACAATCTAAGCTTCAGACAGCTCTTGATGATGATCCGGATAATACCAAAAACGATTTGTTCAGGAGAAGCCTGCTGAAACGCATTCAGCGCAATCCTGACGACTCGTATTACTCAGAAATGCTGCTTTGGTTTGCAGTACAGCAAAAGGATTTTGAAACAGCCTTTCTTCAGGCTAAAGCCTTAGACAAACGTTACAGGGAAGAGGGACAACGAATATTCAGCCTGGCACAATTAAGTGCTTCAAACAAAGATTATGATGTTGCTGTTGAGGCATATAATTATATAATCAACAAAGGAGAAACAAATGTTCTATACCTAAAAAGCAAGGTGGCACTTTTAAATGTACTTTTATTAAAAATTACTGACTCTTATAGTTATACCCCCGAGGAGCTCCTCGAACTGGAGAACGATTTTAAAGCCACACTCAATGAATTTGGAGAGAATCCTGCCACATTATCCTTAATTCGAAATATGTCACACCTTCAGGCATTTTATCTAAACAATACACAAAATGCTATTCTGATGCTTAATAAAGCTATTTCCATACGAAATATCACAACGCAACAAAGAGCAGGATGTAAACTGGAACTGGCCGATATACTTTTGTTTTCCGGTGAACCCTGGGAGGCGACACTGCTTTACTCTCAGGTTGAAAAAGCATTCAAACATGAACCATTGGGGCATGAGGCAAAATTCAAAAATGCCATGCTTACTTATTATATTGGGGAGTTTGAATGGGCTAAAGCGCAACTTGATGTACTTAAGGCGGCCACATCCAAATTAATTGCTAATGATGCAATGGAATTATCTTTACTGATCAGTGATAATATGGATGTCGACAGTACATATAACGTTTTAAGTATCTATTCAAAAGCTGACTTACTGGTGTTCCAGCATAAAAACATTGATGCGATGCAGGTTCTCGATTCTATTATCACCTTATATCCCGGCCATCCGATTGTTGATGAGGTTTTGTATAAAAAAGCTGAAATATTGTTGAGCACCGGAAAATTTCATGAAGCTGACACTGTTTTGCAACAGTTAATAACCCTGTTTTCTTATGACATCCTGGCCGATAATGCTCTTTTCAAGCTGGGCGACCTGCATGAGAATTACTTGAACAATCAATCTAAAGCCATGGAGTATTACCAAACATTACTTACCGATTATCCCGGGAGCCTTTTCTCAGTTGAAGCCAGGAAACGATACAGGCGGTTGAGGGGGGATGATGTTAACTGAAAAGCGAGAAACGAAAGGCGAGAAACGAAAAACGAAAAGAGAAAAGAGAAAGACGAAAAACTAAATTTATGAATGTTAGGCCGAAAAAAAATCTTGGACAACATTTTCTTACAGATCATAATATTGCAAAGAAAATTGTTTCCAGTCTTTCTGATGGAAAGAATAATATCCTCGAAATCGGACCTGGTACAGGGATTTTGACAAAATATTTGCTTCAAAAACCTCATGTCAACCTTTACCTGATTGAAATAGACAAGGAATCAGTCGATTATTTGGTATCATATTTCCCACAACAAAGCGACAAAATTATCCATTCAGATTTCCTGACATTCAACCTGAAATACCTCTTTTCTGATCATTTTACACTTATAGGTAACTTTCCTTATAACATCTCCAGCCAGATCCTTTTTAAAGTTCTTGACTACCGGGAGTGGGTTGATGAGGTTGTAGGCATGTTCCAGAAAGAAGTGGCGGAGCGAATTACTTCAAAACCAGGGTCAAAAAAATATGGAATACTTAGTGTTTTGCTTCAGGCATATTACGATATAGAACTACTGTTCACGGTTAGTGAACATGTTTTTTCCCCTCCTCCCAGAGTGAAATCAGCCGTTATTCGTTTGAAAAGAAATAAAACCGGCCATTTGGATTGTAATGAGGTTTTATTTTTCAAGCTTGTAAAAGCCGGCTTTAATCAACGAAGGAAAACACTCAGGAATGCCTTGAAAGATTTTTCTTTAGACAAATCACAATTCCCTGATGGCTTGTTAAGCAAAAGAGCTGAACAACTGGATGTCGGTGATTTTATCAGGATTGCGAAAACGATTGGTTAATTTATTATTTTTGCCGTCAAATCAGGACGCAATGAAGGGCTCCGGAAAAAAAACAATTAAGAAGAAAAAAACAGTTTTTCAAACAGGTCAAAAAAAGGGCAGAATGACCCAGTTATTTGTGGTCTCTATTTTTGTCTTCACAATGATCCTGTATGGGAATACGCTGTTTAACAATTTTGCTCTTGATGATCACCATGTAATTATTGAGAATCCCTCGGTGCAAAAAGGGCTTAAAGGCATTCCGGAAATCTTCACCACAAAATATGCCCATGAAGAAGATTTGTCATACGGATACCGGCCCATAGTTAAAACTACTTATGCCATTGAATATGCCCTCTGGGGGGTTAGGCCGGGCCGGGCTCACATAATCAGTGCTTTGCTTTATGCATTTGCCGGAATCATCCTTTTCTATTTACTTAAACGATTGTTTAAGGACTACCATTCACTGTTTCCTTTCCTGATCACAATGCTGTTTATCGCACATCCAATTCACACCGAAGTAGTTGCAAGTTTAAAGAACAGGGATGAGATACTCAGCTTGCTTTTTAGTTTCGCCTCTCTCCTTACCTTATTGAAATATATTTCATCAAAAAAAACAGGGCAGATCGTATTGAGTATTGTTTTTTTCATCCTGGCTATATTATCAAAATCGTCTGCCGGAATCTTTATTCTTATCATTCCTTTGATTCTATACTTTTTCACCAAAACCAGATTAAAAACAACACTTTTCATAACCTCCGGTGCCATTGTTATTCTCATCGTTCTTCTCTTTTTACCTAAATTTCTAATAGCTGAGAATATCCGGCCGGTGATGTACTTTGAGAATCCTTTGTTTTTCGTGAAGGATATCTGGGTCAGACTGGGAACCGGTTTCTATATTTTGATTTTCTATGTCAAATTATTGTTTTTCCCTCATCCACTGGGCTTTTATTATGGTTTTGACATGATACCATTGGTCAATCTCGCCAATGCTTGGGTTATTTTGTCGATTGTTTTGCATCTATCGATTTTCCTGTATGCTGTTTATAAGATAAAAAGTAAACACGTGGTGTCATTTGCTATTCTATACTACCTGCTGAGCATTGCTGCATATTCTAATTTTATTTTCCCATCCCCGGGAATTGTGGCTGAACGTTTTCTTTTTTCAGCCTCATTGGGATTTTGTATTGTAATTGTCTATTTTATTTTCAGCATCTTTAAAGTTAAATCAAACGAATTAACTATTTCGAAAAAAGCTTTATCGGGGATAATTATTGTTACGGGTATCATTCTCATAGCATATTCTTATAAAACCATTACCCGAAACACAAACTGGAAGAATTTTTTGACATTATATGAGCACGATTTACCTTATCTTGAAAAGTCGGTAAAAGCAAACATATTATATGCAAGCGCTTTAACATTGGACTTATTTGACACGTTTGATCAGGAACGACAGGCAAAAGATATTGTACTGATAAAAAAGCATTATGAGCAGGCCCTGGAGCTTTACCCGGAAAACTATGAGGCATTGAACAATTATGGTTCATTTTATTCTTTAACACTGGATAATTATGATAAAGCCATTTCATATTTTGACAAAGCCATCGAGGTAAGGCCTGATAAACCGGAGGCATACTATAATATGGGTTATGCTTATCAGATGCTTGGAGAAGTTGAAAAAGCCATTTACTATTACAAAGAATCACTTAAAATTACGCCTGATAATATGAATCTGCAATCTGATCTTTCCAGTCTCTATTTTGAAACAGGACAGATTGAACAGGCAATCAAAGTAAACAGACACATCATGAAGCTTGATCCGAAAGCCGATTTACCTTATATCAATATTGGCAATTACTATTTGCAGATGGCTGATTCGGCAAGAGCCATCGCTTATTTTGAGCAAGCTGTAAACAGAGTACCACAAGTTAAATTATGCATGACCATAAGCTGGTATTACCGGCAAAAGTTGGATACGGCGAAAACGTGGTATTATTATAATTTGGCTCAACAGGT
>JAGLWB010000005.1 GCA_023133655.1 Bacteroidales bacterium | reverse complement strand
GTGATATCTTCCCATATCATAGGTTTCCGGTCGCATGGGTCTTTAGCTCCCCACATGCCAACTTCATCACCATAGTAAATCATGGGAGACCCGAGGTAGGTCATCTGGAAAATGACCATGAGCTTGAGAATATTAATATCTTCTCTGCCAGTCCTGTTGTTTCTGTACCATGGATTTCTTGCCGTTGATTTATTAAAGTAATGATTGATGTCAATAAAACTTGCGATTCGTTTATTCATCACCCTTGAGCCAGGTCTGTCAGTATCATGACTTCCGAGCAGGTTTTGCATGGCTAAGTTTACATCTGTTGGAAAAGGCTCACGGTGCTCAGCTAACATTATGTCGAACTTACTTGTGGGGCACTGAAATTTATCTTTAATAAAAAATTCATTGCAGATAAACATGAAATTGTAATTCATTACAGCATCAAAGGCATCACCTGTCAGATATGGAATTAGTTTTTCGGTACTGTCGATGATTTCACCGGTGAGATAGGCTTCCGGGTTAATTGATTTTACCATCTTTCTCCACTCTTTCCAAAAAGGGATACCTACTTCCGAAGCCACATCCAATCGCCATCCATCTATCCCTTTTTCGATTGAACCGTCACCATTAGGGTCCATCCATCTACTTGTAGCAGCAAAAATATACTCTTTTGGACCAGACACAATTCCCTTATCATCCTCTCTAAGTACTGGTAAATCTTTCACTCCCCACCATCCTTCATAGTCGAAAGATGTTCCGGCCTCAGGATTATCCCAGGAATTTACGATAAACCACTCTTTAAATCTTGAGGTTTGCTGATTCCTGAGCAGATCCTGGAAGGCAAAGCTCGTTATCCCTAAATGATTGAAAACACCATCCAGGATAATTTTCATATCCCGGGCATGTATTTCTTTTATCAGTTTTAACATTAATGAATCAGCCGATGTCCATACCCATGTATCCGGATTATCAGGTGTTTCTGTTTTCATCAGTGCTTTATCTCCTTTAGTATCTGGTCCGAACGTTGGATCAATATGATGATAGCAAAAAGCATCGTATTTATGATGAGAGGGGGCCATAAAGACCGGATTAAGATAAATGGCCCCAATTCCAATCCTTTTCAGGTAATCCAATTTATCAATAATACCCTGCAGATCCCCTCCATATCGTCTGCGTGTAATATTGTACCAGATATCATTTCCATTTTCCAACTCATATGGTTGAAGTTCATACCAGTCGGATGACCATGAATGTAATTCCCAGGGTGAAATAGTATCATGTGGCCATGCGCCTTGAATGTCTTCATAAGTTGGATCATTAGATGGATCTCCGTTTCTAAAGCGCTCAGGAAATATCTGGTACCATACTACCTGTTTAGCCCATTGTGGAACATCAACATCAGTAATGACTTTTGCTTTTTTTGTGCTACTTTGGTTGCATCCTAAAATTAAAGATGTAACTAAAAGAAAGACAAGTGCCTGTGTAATAGTATTTTTCATGTTTTTAACTTTCCTTAATTAATCATTTCTTTGTGTAAACTGACTGGTTAACCCGTCAGTTCATGTTACTTTCATTTGACTAAATTATTTTTTCAAGTTTAAATTTTTTTGTTAATACCTGATCATTACGTTTTATCTTCAGCCAGATGTTTTTGCCAGGGTGTGATTGGAATATCAGGTTGATTTCATTTAGCGTTAGGTCTGCTGATAGTTTACCATTCACCGAAAGAATAATATCACCTTTTTGAATGCCAGTTTTTTGAGCTGGTGAATTATAATAAACGTTAGCAATTTCAAATATATGCAGTTCTTTTCCTTTTGCAATTATATCAAGCCCACTCAGGTTATAATAAAAAGGTTTGCGAAAATCGTTATTTTTTTTCAAATAGAGCATATGATTTTTATAGTCAAAAATAACATGAAAACGTTTTAAAATATCTCCACCCAGCGTACCGTTTCGTGGTATAACTCCCTCCTTATTGTTGATGTATGATTCTGTAAATGAAACAACAAGATCATTAAATTGATATTCCCCTAGTTTTAATTCTTTAACTCTGCCTACATAACCATGGATATCGCCTCCAAGGCCCCGGCCAACTATTTGTTGCAGGTGTTTTTCCGGAAGTTTAATGGACGAATCGGACCACATGTCAACCAACATACTATGGCTGGCACCTAAATCAACCATTAGGGTAATGGGAAAACTTTCACCATTCTCCTGAGTGATATTAACCTCTATGAAGGGTTTGCCATTTATAAGAATCAAAGGAATAGAATGAAATTTTCGTGGTGGTTTATATGAATCATGAGACATAAGGGTAATGCACTTTGATAAATAATTAATCTTAACTGCGAAATATTTAAATAGTTCTTTCCCCATAATACCATGAACATTCACACCAAGGAAGTTTTTCAGATTTAAATAATCTTCCTCAAGTATCAGGATGTTTTGCCCGGTCGCTAACACACCCGGAAGACGTATTGATGTATTGGATAAAATTCGTGCGTTGATTGTATTTTGTGTTCCCAGGACAGGTAGAGATACACACCTGGATGATGTTAAATCAAAGTCTTCACAAACAGTCCTTTCTGTAATAATTGTTGTTCCGACACCTGTGTCCAAAATCAGGCTCAATGGTATATTCTCGTTTATTATGGCTGATACAACAATAAGGTTGTTATAGCTTTCAAATGGAATAGATATATTACTTCTATTTGTGGTGAACTGAAAACCAATTTGTTGTGCGATGATAGGTTGTGAATTTAGCAAAATAATTACTTGAAAGAAAAAACATGATAAAAACGAATAATTAATATGGTTTTGCATAGTTGAGCTCCATCTCAATAGGGGTATAAAATTAATACAATTAAATAGAATAAAGGTAAAGTCTTCCTGGTTAACTGGTGTAAATGTAAAATTGTTCTATATTATTTTTTTCATACTGTTTGCGTATATTTGCATGAAAATTTAATGTCGCTTAAGATTGAGTTGAAACACTGTAGTTATGAAAGATATATTAACGAATCGGCTCCGGACTTATTGGAAAGAGCTTTATCCTGGTGAATCACTTTCAACACTTGAAAATTTTATCATAGAGTTGGAAGGCAAAGCGAGCGAGATAAATATTGAACCGCATGAGCCGGAATGGTATAAGGATGCGATTGTTTACTCGCTGTATGTGGATCTTTTTAATAATGATTTTAAAGGGTTGGAAAATAAACTCGATTATTTGAAAGACCTTGGTATTAGCTGCTTGTGGCTCTTGCCTATTCTTGATTCTCCTATGAAGGATGCCGGATTTGATATTAAGGATTATCGTAAAATACGACCTGACCTGGTAAGCCTGGATTCTAATGCATCGAACAACGAACGACAACAGGTGTTTGTCCGTTTTCTTGAGCATGCACATCAGAGAGGTATAAAAGTGATTTTTGATATAGCAATAAACCATACTTCAAACGAACATCCCTGGTTTAAATCTTCTCGCCTTAGCAGGGATAACCCTTTTCGGGATTATTATATTTGGTCGGATGACCGGGATAAATATAAAGAACCCCGTATCATATTTAAAGGCCTTTGTTCAAGCAATTGGGAAAAAGATGGTAAGCAATATTTTTTTCATCGTTTTTTTGAGTTTCAGCCGGATTTGAATTATAGAAATCCCTCCGTTTTGCTTGAAATGTCAAGGAACTTTGTTTTTTGGATAGAAAAGGGGGTTGACGGATTCAGAGCAGATGCCATTCCTTATCTGTGGAAGGAAGAAGGGACAGATTGCGAGAATTTACCGAAAACACATAGTGTTATTAAGTTTTTCAGGGCGGTTATTGATTTGCTCAGGCCTGGTACTTTATTACTTGCTGAAGCATGTCAGCAACCTCATGAGGTTGTAAAATATTTCGGTGATGGTGATGAATGCAATGCAGGTTATCATTTCCCGCTTATGCCCCAAATGTTCAAAGCACTGGCTTCGCAAAGTAATGTTCCTGTTGTTAATACATTGAGCCCGGATATTACTCCTGACATACCTGAAACCACACAGTGGTTTTTATTCCTTCGTCTCCATGATGAACTTAGCCTCGAACTGGTGTATGTATCAGAAGAAGACAGGAAATTTATCCATGAAGCATACTGCAAAGACCCACTCTGGGACTTCCGTCTGGGGCAAGGTATTTCGGCGCGTTTATCTGAGCTTATGGACCGGGACCCCAGGAAGATAGCCTTGATCTATTCCATTATGCTAACCCTTCCGGGAACGCCGGTAGTTTACTATGGCGATGAGTTTGGGAAATTAAATGATGTTGGTTTTTATGAACGAATGATACAGTTAACCGGAAAAGATGATACTCGCTTCCTGGTTCGGGGTGAAATTGATTGGGATAGATTAGATAAGGATCTGTCAAACCATGAAAGCTTTCACTATAAAGTCTTTATGCACATAAGCATGCAGACTAAAACACGCAAAATGTTTAAGTGTTTTGGGCAAGGATCAATTAATTGGATTAAGGTTACGGATCAGGAGAATAATATTGCAGAAAATGTCTTAACATATATAAGGTCTTTTGCCGATGAGAGAATCTGGGTTATCCATAACCTATCCCCGGTAGAACAGAACGTAATTCTTCCTGAAGAATTGAATGCAATAGGTGAGAAAGATTTAATGGGGAAAAAGATTAAGATTATGCAAAACAACCAAATATTTTTTTTACCCGGGTACAGCTATTTTTGGTTTCAGGTGAAATAAAACGTTATTAATTTGAAAGGGAAAAGTTAACTGCCATGAATGAATCGTTACATCAGAAAACAATAAACAGCAGGTTGAACCTCTTAAGAAATGTGGATGTCTTTAGAGATACCACGGAAGAGGTACTAATCGCAATTGCCAGAGTCCTTAAGGAAATTGTTGTCCTGAAAGAAGAGGTTGTTTTCAGGAAAGGAGATGTTGGCCATTCGATGTTTATTATTGTTGAAGGCACAGTCAGGGTTCATGTTGGGAATCATGTATTAACACGTTTGAATTCAGGTAGTGTTTTTGGGGAATATGCCTTGTATGACCGTGAATTGAGGTCAGCTTCAATAACAGCAGAAACAAAAACAGATTTACTTGAACTTGGACATCAGGATTTTGCTGAATTAATGGTTCAAAACATTGACCTAATGAAAGGTGTTTTGAAAATGGTATTGAAGCGAATTCGGGAAATGAATGAACTTGAACAAAAGTTAGCGAAAAGTTATCTTGAAATTCAAAAACAAAAAAGTGAAATTGAATTCCAACACAAAAACATTCATCAGCAAAAAGTTGAGTTAGAGAAAAAAAACAGTGAACTTATTAAACTAAACGACGAAAAACATCACTTGATAAATGTTTTTGCCCATGACCTGCGAAACCCCCTAACAAGCAGCTTATGCCTGACAGACCTTTTTATATCGCAACCCGAAAACTTATCAAAAGACCAGGGGAAGTCAATTGGAATAATAGATAATTCGCTGAGGCGTATTAACAATATCATTAATCAAATTCTGGATATCAACGAAATAGAAACAAAAAATATTAGCCTGAAACCTGAGAAAACCAATCTGGCCATTTTGCTTCATGAGATCCATGAATTGTACCAATACGGTATTGCTCAGAAAAACATTAGGCTTACATTGGACACCGAAAACTTGTTTGCAAATGTAGATCCCAATTACGCTAAGCTGATCTATGAAAATTTGTTATCGAATGCCATTAAATTTTCTCAGGCAGGTAAAAATATTATTGTTAGATTGTTCAAAAAGGATGAAATGGCCAGGGTTGAGATTGTTGATGAAGGACCTGGAATCAGTGATCATGATATTAATAAGTTATTTGGGAAATATCAGAAGCAAGTTTCTAATGATAATAATCTTTCTGGTTCTGAAGGAATTGGACTTTCCATTGTGAAGAAATATGTTGAGGCAATGAACGGAAAAGTATGGTGCGTTAGTGAACCAGGTAAAGGCGCTACACTGATCGTTGAATTCAGGATAATTTAATACCATAGATTTTATGTCTGATTTAGGTTTTAAGGCTGTCATTTTTGACCTTGATGGAGTTATTACAAAAACTGCTCTTGCTCATAGTGCTGCATGGAAAAAGATGTTTGACGAGTACCTCAGGTTCAGAGAGGAGAAATACGGCGAGCCTTTTTCTGAATTTTCTCATGAGACTGATTATTTGCTGTATGTTGATGGAAAGCCCCGGTATGAAGGAGTTAAATCATTTTTTTCGTCCAGGAATATTGAAATTCCTTATGGCGACCCGAATGATACACCAGCTAGCGAAACCATATGTGGTATTGGAAATAGAAAAAACGTAGTATTCAACGAGATACTGGCAAGCGACGGTGTTGAAGTGTTCCATTCAACAGTATCACTGATTCATGAACTTTTATCAAAGAATATCAGGGTAGGGGTGGCATCTTCCAGCAAGAATTGCAAAAATGTGCTTGAGGCAGCAGGTTTGCTTGATCTTTTTGAAACACGTGTGGATGGTGTCGTTTCGGCAGAATTAAAATTAAATGGTAAGCCCGAGCCTGACATTTTCACAACAGCTTGTGATAACCTGAAGCTACCATATGATAAGGCGGTAGTTGTGGAAGATGCCGTTTCAGGAGTTCAGGCAGGAAAAAAGGGAAATTTTGGATTGGTTATTGGCATTGCCCGGGAAGGAAATGAGAAGGCATTAAAAACCAATGGGGCTGATATTGTTGTTAACGATATTGAAAAAATTGGGTTGAGTGGAATAATTCAGTGGTTTAAGTCGGGGTTGGAGAAGGATAATTGGTCAATATCTTATTTTGACTATGACCCTGGAAAAGAAAAAACCAGAGAAGCACTGCTGACTGTCGGTAATGGTTATTTTGGAACCCGTGGAGCAATGGAAGAATCAGAGCAAAACAGGGATAACTACCCTGCTACTTATATGGCAGGTGTATATAACAGGCTGATCTCGAAAGTGTCTGAAAAGGATGTTGAAAATGAGGATTTTGTAAATGTAATAAACTGGCTTCCTGTTACATTCAGGATTGATAATGATGAGTGGCTCGATTTTGGTAAAATTACTATCTCTGAAATCGAAAGAGTGCTGCATTTTAATAATGGCACCCTTTATCGTAAAATGCTTATTACAGACCACAAAGGGAGAGTGACCCTGATTAAATCAGTTCGGATAGCCAGTATGAGTGATCCGCACATGGCTGCGCTTGAATATTCAATTATTCCACAAAATTATGATGGTAAAATAACCGTGAAAAGCGGATTGTATGGTGATCATATCAACGCTGGTGTGGAGCGTTATAAACAATTAAACCAGAAACACCTTGAACCGCTTGATCAGGGAGGAAAAGAAAACTGCCATTATACTGTTGTTCGAACTGTTCAGTCGCAAATTGAGATTGCTGCAGCCGCAAAACTTATTGTAAATGTTGAAGGAGACACCAT
>JAGLWB010000049.1 GCA_023133655.1 Bacteroidales bacterium | reverse complement strand
TATGCATCATAATAAGACCGATATAATGCCATTTGGAATCTCCAGTTAAGCCTTACATTTGGTAATGCTCTCTTTTCCATTAATTGGAACATGCTGTGATTGGTATAAACTAAACTATTACCTAATAAAGGACCATTCCAGTTCTGTTCTAAATTAAGAATTCCCTGGGCAAAATCATCTGTATAATCAGGGCCTATAAAGTATCGGCTATAATCTTGTAATATTTCCATAAGGTTTGCCTCTGGATTCCATCCCAGTCCACTCCATACAATTTTATTAACATCATCATTTAGTCCCTCTGAATATGTAATAAATCCACATTTACTCGCTATACTGTCTGCATGAAAAATAGCAGATTGATCTACAGGCCGAGGATTGATACTTTCCCGGTTTTGCGTTGCAGCAAATGCAAAATCCCAATTAGGCACAGCATATTGTGCATCAAGGCTATGAGTTATATCGGGATACTGTCGAATTGGATATTTCGCAGGAACTACTTTTCGCAACTCGTTAACATCCATGCTTATTTGTGGACCATGAACTACTCCTGTTAACCATTCGGGTTCTTCTTTTACTAATTGTATAAACTCATCCATCCTTTCTCCATTGAATCCCTGGGGAGATACCCACATTTCAGCATCAGGATGAAATTGATGAAGGATTCGTGTTTCCTTTTCCAGGTAATTAAATAAGACCTTTGGTTGAAGATGCCTCGGGTCACCTCCGGGAACGAATATTGCGTTAATTTTCGAGAGCTGGCTAAAAATTTTTCTATTATCTTCCAAAGCCTTTTCAACATTCTCTGGTTTAGTATAATCCCCAAACATCTGAGGATACCATATCCACACATTTAAGTTGTACTTTTCTAATATCTTATCCATTTTGATCATCATCTCCATTTGCGGAAGAGGAAACATAGGACTAGTTGACGCATCATCAGTGATGGGAGGCATTATTTCTATGGAATTCGTTCCGAATACTATAAGATCCCGGATATACTTCTCCCACATATCTTCAGTAAATCCATCATATGCATTAGTCTTGGGACGATAACCCAGCTGATGTCCTCTCAGTGCTACAATGGGATGTGTATCAATATTTAGGTCATTTGGAACAAGAATTTTACTAGGTTGCATAGATATTTTTCGAAGAAAATATCCCACCCCAAAAAGCATCCCTCTGGCATCATTACCAATAATAAATGACGTTGGGGCATTTCTAACCTCATTTATGACTTTTATGTTAAAGCCCTCAGGAGCTTTATTTGAAGATTCGATAATATACTGATCAAAGGGGCCATTTTTATTAAATGAGGTACTTGTGCCTACAGCAATGACAGGAGTTGATGAATCGGGCCATTTTTGCGTAGTGGTTAATTCAATCATAGTTCTTTTTTCAACTTCCTCCACCAGCATTTGTAAAGCAGCTTGCTCTGCTTCTGATAGATCCTTTGGAATGACTATTTTTGCAACAGAAAAATCATAATAATTTTTTATCTGTTGACTGAAACCTGTGCTAACCAAGTTCATACATATTAATACCAAAGAAAGGTCCAATTTATCCATTTATTATATCTAAATTTCCATGTATTTTTTTTATTATAGCACATAACATTATTTTTTTTTATAGTTTAAGCTTTGCTTCATTTTTGTCTCCATTTAGTATGTAAAGCAATAGAGTACCTTTTCATTTCTATATTGTTTTCATTCTGGTACATGATCAGGATTCCGGGTATGCATGATCGGGTCCACACTTTCAAGCCATTGATGAAGTTTTTGAAGAAGTTCCTCCTTTTTCCCCGGCATGGCCTCTGAAAGTTCGGTGGTCTCGCTGATGTCTTCGGCCAGGTTATACATTTCCACAAAGTAGGGATCATAATGCTCGATCAGTTTAAAGTCCCCGGAAATAATAACAGCCCCCGGATCCTTCCCAATTCCGTAATGAGGATAATACCAGTGCAGGTCCGGCTGCTGTTTAAGCTTTTCCCCGTGGAAATCGACCACAAGTGAGCGGCCGTCAAGGTTGTTTACGTCAACTGCTTTAACCCAGGCAATATCTATTATTGTGGTATATATGTCCTCAGAGATGGTTCGGTTCTCACTTACCGAACCCGGATGAATGTGGCCGGGCCAGCGCATGATAAAGGGTACCCGTATCCCTCCCTCGTACAGGTGCCCTTTCCCTCTCCGGAAAGGCCGGTTGTCGGTTACACTCTCCAATCCGCCATTGTCGGATGCAAATATCACCACGGTGTTATCGTTCAATCCGAGTTCGTCGAGGGTTTCCATGACCCGTCCAATGTTTTGATCCACACTCTCCACCATGGCAGCATACACCGGGTCAATCTTTGTGTTTTTTACCAGCGGACTGTATTTCTCGACAAGTGCTTCCGGTGCTTCAAGAGGGGTATGGACCGCATAATGGGTCAGGTATACCAGGAAAGGCCGGTCTTTGTTCTCTTTGATAAAGCTGATGGCTTCATCCGTGAGCCGGTCCGTCAGGTATTCCCCCTCTACACCGCCATGCAAGGTTGGGATGGAAGCATTCCATTCACTACCGGGCCTTTCATAAGGATAAAAATGGCTTGGGGGGCTGCCATGAGTCCAACCGGCCACATTAACATCAAATCCCTGATCGGTAGGCCAATAGCCGGATCCACCAACATGCCATTTGCCAAAGTTGCCCGATACATATCCCGCGGGTTTGAGGGCTTCTGCCAGCATGACTTCCTCGTAGGGAATATACATCAGGTCCTCAGGTGGCAGGATGGTACTGTTTTCAGGGTGGCGGTGCCTTTCTATGGCTGTAATGTGCCCGGTAAAATGTACCCTCGCGGGACTTTTACCGGTGAGCAAGGCTGCTCGTGTAGGGGAACAAACCGGACAGGAGGAATAGGCATTGGTCCACTGCATGCCATCATCTGCCAGTTTGTCGATATTGGGTGTTTCGATGATCTTTTGTCCATAAGAACCCACATCCATAGCTCCCAGGTCATCGATCAGCAGGATCAGGAAATTGGGTTTTTTTTCTTTCACCTCTATACAGGAGGCCAGGAACATACCGCTGATTGCCAGGATTATCTGTCCATATAGTAAAATTTTTGTAATTCTCATGTAATTTGTCTTTATGATTATTTGATTTTATTTCACTTGACGCTCTTTTGCCATCATCTCCGTTTCCATGCCTTTGTCTCCCTGCTGCTCCATCCATGCCTTTAGTTTTTTATTCAGTTTTTTCATTACCCGCCTGAATTTTTCCTCCCCGGCAATATTATTGAGTTCGTAGGGATCCTTCTCAATATTAAAAAATTCCACTTCAGGCCTGTACCGGTAAAGAGCTACTCTTCTGGATAACTCAGGATCATTTTCGGTACATCTGACCCAGTCTTCATAAACCATTTCTTCTTTATTTTTCTTAAAGATTGTTTGAAAACGGCACTTCATGATTCATATTGATAATGTATTTATACTTCCTGGAACGGATGGAACGTATGGGGTAGGCTTCCGATCCACTGATGATTCCCCTCGTAGCGTACACGCCATAAACGTACTTCCTATGCCTTTTTTTACCTGACAGCACTTTCAAGAAGCTTTTGCCGTCAAATCCTGTATACCCCTCCGCATCTGAAATCCCTGTATTGATTTTTTCAGGCCTGACACCCACAGCCTCAAAAAGCGTGGGAATCACATCCACATACTGGGTCAGAGCAGCATTCCGTGTACCTGGCTTGATGTGCCCCGGCCAGCGCATGATAAAGTAAGTCTTCAATCCATTGTCATAACAGGTCCACTCGGCAAAGGGAAAGCTTGACCCCTGTTCACTTGTAAATATCACAATGGTATTATCAGTCAATCCCTCCTTATCCAGGTAATCTAATAGTTGTCCGAATTGCCAATCCATATAGGTGATTTCAGCATAATACCTGATAATCTGCGCCCTAGTCTCCGGGCAATCGATCAAGTAAGCAGGAATTTCCACCGCATCCGGATTATATTTATCCGGATTTCCATAGTTCCATGGGTTATGGGGATCATGGGGGGCATAAATGAGAAAAAATGGTGACTCATCCGCTCTGTTAATTACATCCACAAAAGCATCCAGGTAAGAGCAGCCATGATTTTTTAAAGGGGAATTCAATGTTTCTGCAAGAGTGATACTGAATGCAAAACGTGGTTCGCTCCATGTATGGTCGCCATCCGTTGAAAATGCAACCCATATTTTAGAACGGTCTCTCATATGCGGTTTATTATTACCGTTTAAACGCACTTTTTCACAATTTTATAATTCATAATTCAACATTTAAACTTCATAATTTATTGTTACCATTCCCCTTTTTTACCAAATTTTTCAATTACTGCATTACTAAATTCAGCAACTGCTTTATTGAAATCAGACAGAATTTTTTCTTGGCTTTTTCCCCATGCGCTTTGTGCTGCTGGAATCACTGTCTTGCATTCATTCGAATCCATAAAACGGGTCGCTTCTAACAGCCGTTCATGGTCTTCGCCAGGTATTACCAAAAAGCCATGTTTATCGGCATGAATAAGCTGTCCCGGCTTCACATTTCTGCCAAACACTTCCACCTCGCAATTCCAGCGAACGGGCCAACTCCACGAGTGGCCTACGCATACGCCGCGCGCCAGTGCTTTAAAACCGGTATCGTTCATCTCATCGATATCGCGAATGCCGCCATCGATGATTGTACCTACACAACCCAGTGCTTTATGAATATTGCTGTTTACCTCGCCCCAGAAAGCCCCGTAAAGTATAGGTTTATCTAAATCCTGTACCACCACAATTTTCGGGCCGGCCACCGAGGACACATACTCAAGGTACTGTGCACAGGCTTTGGGCTTGGCTTTTGGATGGGCCGGGTTGCCTGGCTCAATAACTACTGTAATGGCGTAGCCCACCATAGGGCCCATGTGCGGCATATAATCGGTAACCAGTTCGAGGTTGATCCCTTCGCGGCCAATGTTATGTTTGGTAACCTGTTCCCAACCATTATAAATAGTAGGTGTATTCCAGCGTTTTAACTCTAATAAATCAGCATGAGATATTTTACGGTCCATATTTAAAGTATTAATTAAAATTCTAAAATGATTTTTTTTGGACAACATTTGTTTAGTCAAAGAGTAGGGCTTGTCCAAATAACCTCAGCTCTTATCTTTTTATAGTTGATTTTTGCCAACTTTACAGAATTATCCGGAGTCAAATACTATTATTTTCATATCAAATCATTTTTTTCATCTTATAAGTGATGTTTTTTTACTGACATTATTGTTATCAACATTTTGAATATAAGCAAATAACATCACATTTTGTATTTATTAATTTACTTTTTTAAGTTATACTTAAAAATCTAATTTGAATTTTTTAAACCGGAACTAATCCGGTATATGCGCAAAAACTATTCAATTACGGCCAAATTAGTTTAAATCTGCGATTAAATATTTATATTTATAGATTTTGCGTCGTCACTCATCAATAGTGAACTTGTTCACTATTGAATTCGCTCCTAACAAAATTCTGTTTGCCTTTGCATCTGGGAATATTTCCCGCTATTACCTGATTTTTGAACTATGTGAACGTACTTCTCCCATACACTCTCGTGTTGGTTCTCATGTTTTCCTCCTTTCTTTGTTTTTATGCAGCTTCGATAAGCCTGTCAAGCTCTTCCCAAGCTTCTTTATAAAAATGGTGTTCATACATTTTAATTTCTATTTGATGCCCACTCCTGGTTATCTTTGCAGGTACCGAGATAAACAAGCAGCTTACGTGCACCGCTTTGCCCCAGGTTCTTCAACGTTGTGGATATTGTGTTCTCTTTTATCGCTTTATCTAATTTTAGTATGGCTTTTACCAACCCATCTCCACTAAATGCAGCAATCCTGCAAATACGGCATATTCCACTAAGGGATGACAGGATGATAGCCATCAATATCTGATTGATACCAAACCTGGTGGCATTATGCCATATCGTGGGGAACGATGTGCTGATGGATTTTACTATGTTTTGGCGGTTCATATATTTCGCTAGGGTATTGAGTCCGGAATACTTGGTAATGTTACTACCTGAAATGTTGCAATGAACGAATGCAGAACCAAGCTTGCCTGTCTCCCGAAGGCAAGCTTGAGTTATGCTGAGAGAAGACGCAACATCAACTTGTTGAAATGAGGACTTAATAATTTTTGATTGGTTTTTTAACTTTTCCTTTGTATTTTTCATTCTTAAAGTGATGTTTTTTTGTTAATATTTTTGTAATTAACACCTTGAATAGAAACAAAATATGTTACTTTTTGCATTTTTGTATTACTTTTTTAAGTATTAAGTAAATCGTATGTTTAACGCAATTCACTTATTAACAATTACATGATTTTCTTCAATAAATTTTTTGATTATCGTGGCCTTTTCTGCACTTATTTTCTTCAATGGTTTTGCTATATAATCGCTACATATCCCCAGACAATGAAGTACATATTTAATACCATTTATAACATTACTTGATCCATAATCACTCCCACTATAAATAACCGAACATATTTTCATAATTTCATTATGAAATTTTAATGCAGATTTAACATCATTATTTTTAGCTGCTTTATAAAGATTAACATATAAATCCGGGAACATATTAGCGCCACCAGGTATGCCTCCATCTCCACCCATTATTATTGTTTCCATTAATAATTGTTCAGGTCCTACGAGTAAAGAAAAATGAGTTCTGTTTTTGAATCTGTTTACATTATTGAAATAGATCATATCTGCGGAGCTATCTTTAAATCCTACTACTTCGGGACGATCAACAAGTTCTTTTAAAATTTCCAGCTCGATATTTATTTTTGTCAATGATGGTTGATTATATAAAAAAACAGGAATAGAAAACTCATCAATAAGTTTATTGAAATAATAGTTAAGCTCGGATTGATTTATGTTAAAATAGTACGGAGGAGCTATAACAACAGCTTGGGCTCCTAACTCCTTAGATTTATTAGCCATATTTATTGATTCTCTATAAGAGGAATCTGTTATTCCGACTAATACGGGGACCCTATTATCTACACGTTCACAAACCCTTTTAATTAATTCATTTCTTAATGAGTAATTCAGGCTGGGGCCCTCTCCTGTGGTTCCCAATATAAATAAACCATCTACTCCTCCCTCTATAAGATGATTAATTAATTTATCCAGCCCAGTTAAATCTAACGTATCTTCATCTAGAAGAGGAGTTACCATAGGTGGAATAATGCCATTAATGTAATTCATAATAATAATAATGTTTAATTAAATGTCTACTAATCAGTTATATTTGCCATTTAGGGGCTTTTTTTATGTAAAAGACTAAAGTAATTAGGCTCTTATAAAGCAATTCTCACAAAACAGTTTTACTGTTAATAAAAATTATTTCTAAAGTCTTCTATTCGGTGAAATGTAATAAAATTGGCATCATGATAATTATGAGCTCCGCCCAAGCCATCATCGTAAGCGGTGCGGCTTACAGCAATCAAATCATTACCATCAAACAACCAATCTAAATATTGAAATGCATGTTTTTCAATATCAGGATGATATAAAATGGTTCTTTCAATAATCCAATCCAGCAAATTTGTACTGCTAGCCAGGGCAATAGTATTTCGAATTTTTCCGGCCTTATATTCCTTCAGATATTTTAAATCTCCGGGTTGGATAAAGTTTACTAATGACCAATACTTTTTAGTCTCCGAATCATAGCGTATGGTAAATTTCTTTGATGCACCCGGAAAGTTTATAAAACCTTTATCAGGATCAAAGCTGGCCTCCTGACCATCATCGCTGATGTTGATAATTGCTGCAGTACCATGGATCCCTGTGGAAAACGCACATCTTAAGACATTTGCAATTTTATTATCCGATGTTATGACTGCATTACCCTCTAACCAACCACGCATCATTCCCTGGTACCAGTCTTTATTATATGGTATTTTGTTGGAAAATGTCCAATTATCAGCATCCATCAGATCTGCTTCAACATGAGCCGACATCATGAATGCTCTGAATTGTCTGTCCCTAGGGGCGTCTTCCATAGCCTTCCATATGCGTCCATTATGAATAATTACAGGAACCGGTGCACAATGATATCTTCCTTCAGCCAGAAGACCGGTTTTTTTATCTTTGGGTTCGGTCCATGTTTTTCCGCCGTCAATAGACTTTCGGATAATCGCATTACCAAATGCTTTATCGACACCGATCAGGTAAAGATCACCCCGGTAGTAAAAAATCGTTGACCATCTCTGGTTATCGATCTCGGTCAGAAACTCCCAGCTTGCACCCTGATCGATTGATCTATAAATAGAGGTTCTGTGTACTTTTCCTCTATCACCTGATTCTATGGAAGAAAAGTTGAAAGAAACCACGTAATCTCCATTTGACATCTTCGCAATGCTGGGAGCACCCACAAACAAACCGGATGAAGCTGGTTGATGTTTGATCACAGTACCTGGGACTTTTGATAAATTCGTTTCTTGTTGGTTCTGTCCAAATAAGTGAACACTGAAAACCAGTGCTAATACTAAAGGCCATGCTTGTTTATTCATTTTTTTCATAGGTTTTATTGTTTTTATTCTTTTTCTTATCAATCGCGAAAAAAGAGATGTGCTGTTTATGAACACTTTAACATCATCATTCACTCCCATTGATTAGATAACAGTATTTACTATTACCATAGGAAACTTATTTATTCAACACACATATTTCTAAAATCAACGATTCTGTGAAATGTCATTAAATTGGCATCGTGGCGGTTAGCCGCTCCACCGAGTCCGTCATCGTACGCTGTTCGGATAACCGCAATGATATCATTTCCATCGAATACCCAGTCGGAGTACTGGAAACCATGTTTTTTAAAGTCAGGATGATGCAAGATCACTCGCTCAATTGTCCAGCTGCGCAAGTTTTCGCTACTAACCAACGCTACGGTATTCCTCAGAGCCCCTGCATCGTTATGCCTTAGATGTTTTAAATCCATGGGTTGTATCCAATTTACCAGTGACCAATATTTACCTGATTCCGTATCAAAACGGATGGTAAATTTTTTACCGGTCCCTCCAGGAAGGTCAATAAATCCTTTTTCCGGATTGAAGCTCTGGATCTTTCCATCATCACTTACATTGATCATAGCTGCCAGGCTATGTTCACCCTTGATAGACACTCTGATGATATTTACGATCTTTCCTTTGGGTGTTACCACGGCATTTCCCTCAATCCACTTGTTCATTTTACCAAAGTGCCATTTTTCATCCACCTTCAGTTTGTTAGAGAAAGTCCATGATGATCTCTTCAGCAGATCGGCCTCGGTCGGAGCCGACATCATCAGGGACTGGTGTGATTCGCCGTTAGGTCTGTACTCCATTGCACGCCAGATCCTGCCGTTATGTTCAACCACCGGTACCGGAGCACAATGATAAGGACCCTCAGTCAGCAGTCCGGTATTTTCATCCACCGGATCGGTCCATGTATTCCCACCATCGGTTGATTTCCTGATCACCACATCGACATATCGACCCTTGGTACCCATGATATAAAGTACTCCATGGTGATAAAAGAGTGTGGACCAGAACTGGTCTTCCAGTAGAGTCAGTTTTTTCCAGGATTTTCCACGATCGATTGACCGGAATATGAGGGTTTCGTGGTATTTACCCCGCTTACCACCTGGACCAAAATGGTCATGTGAAGCTATATAATCACCATTCGGTAAAATTACAATACTGGGTGAGCCGATATATTTTTCGCTGGAGGCTGGTGAATGATCAATGACTGTTCCCGGGACCAATGAAAAATCGGCTTTTGCTGTTTGTGCTTTGCAGTGAATTTGTAATGTAATAAATAATATAGTAAGGTATATGATTCTGATTTTTCTCATGATTTCTTTTTTTTATTTTAGTTTTGTTCATTATTATTTAATCTGCTGAATTCCATTTCGCGACACCACTGTTCGAGCATTACTTTCATATTTTCAAATATTTGTTGGTTTTGTTTAGATACATCATGTTCCTCAAAGGGATCATTTTCCAAGTTATAAAGTACCGATCTCTGTTCGGAGGGTCCATCAGGTATATTCCTGGTTACAAATGGGCGTACAAGTTTCCATTTTCCTTGTCTCATGGCCGCATTATGAGAATAAAGAGGAACTCCCCGATTCCATTGCCAGAATCGTTTTTCAGGCAGGTTGTTTTCCGCTTTGCCCATGAGTAACCCGGCCATACTGCCCCCATCAAAATCAATAGAGGCAGGCAACTGCAGATTACATAGATAAACCAATGTTGGAAAAACATCGGTAAAATGAATGACCTCCTTCTTTTGGGCAGGTTCCAGTTTACCTTTCCAGTTTACAATGAACGGAACATGAATTCCCCCTTCATAGATAGTATATTTGCTGCCTCGCAATCCTTTGTTGAAACGTTCACCCGGGATCGGATCAGGGCCATTATCGCTAGAGAAAATGACCAAGGTATTTTCCCTGATCTCAAGGTTATCTAGCTCAGCCATTAATTTTCCTATGCCCTGATCCATAATCTCGATCATGGCATAAATTGTGGCATTTTTTTCATTAAAGCCCTTTCCCAGATAATAATCAACTAATTCCTTAGGGGCTCCGATTGGGCGGTGAGGGGCATAATGAGCCAAGTGTAAGAAAAAGGGTTCATCTTTATGTCTTCTGACAAATTCGATAGCTCGTTCGGATAGATTATTGGTGAGATATTGGTCCTCAAATTTATAGAGCTTTCCCTGAACATCCAGCTCATAGGAAAAATAACTTTTAACCATATATCCCACGAAGCCTTCAAACTCCTGAAATCCTCTGCCCATGGGATGATAACCTTCTCCTTCTCCGCAATGCCATTTGCCGATCAAACCCGTAGCATAACCATTGTCTCTAAAGATATCTGTCATGGTAGGCAAATCTTTATCCATCTTTGTCAATTCCGGGAACCGCTTCATTCCAAGGGTTACACAACCCGTTCGGTGTGGATACCGACCCGTAAGTAGTGCGGCACGTGCAGGAGCACAAACAGGGGCAGTAGAATAGGCTTGGCTAAACCAAACGCCTTCTTCAACCAGCTGATCCAGGTTTGGAGTTCGGGTTAGGCCATCATTAAAATAAGATAAATCGCCCAATCCCATATCATCAGCCAAAATCAAGATAACATTGGGTTGCTCGGTCTTCTCCTGTCGATTATGCTGTCTACACCCTTGGTTGGTCAAAAGGATAATAGCCAAAATACAATAGCTCAAGAATTGTTCAAAATAACGATATGTCTGGTTCATAACAGTATGAGATTTATAATTTTTTATTTTAGCAGGAAAATCTGAAAATAGCTGGTATCGCCAACTGCAATTTTTCGGTTATAAGCGAGCATGTTTCCATCGTTTGACCAATTGATAGATCTCAAATCGGTCATTCCTTCACCAAGTGCAGGAGAGACTTGTTTGATTTCTCCTGATTTGATATTGGTCACATATACACTTTGCTTACTGCCATAGGCCAAAAATTGATCGTCAGGACTAACGTTAAAGGTGGTTTCCACAGAAAAATCGTTGTTTGTAATCTGTTTGATCTCCCCCCCATTAGGTGAGATCCCATAAATCTGAACGATTCCTTTTTCGTCTTTCATTAAAAAGAATATTAAAGAACCGTCAGGAGTTATTCTCAACCAGTGCCTTGGTCCCTGTACTCCCGGATATTTGAGGTCGCCTGTAAAAGTAAGTCTTTGTTGCTGTGTCCCTAGAGGAGGGATGGGACGTGTAGTTTCCGTACCTGCCATAGGTTGACCGGGAATTTCACTGGTAACATCATCAGGAATATCCACAATAAATACCTCGGTTAATTTATTTCCCTGGTGATCTCT
>JAGLWB010000048.1 GCA_023133655.1 Bacteroidales bacterium | reverse complement strand
GAAAAGCAAGAGAGTCAGTAAATGCTAAACTATGAACAGGCAGGAGGCTGAAACCATATTAAAAAGCACCTTTAATATTGACCACTTTTATGATAAGCAATGGGAAACCATTGAAAAAATTCTGAAAGGCGAACGGGTATTGCTTATCGAAAAGACAGGATTTGGGAAATCTTTGTGCTTTCAGTTTCCTGCCATTTTATTTAAAGGAACCACGGTTATTTTCTCCCCTTTAATTGCCTTAATGCGCGATCAGGTTAAAAACCTGAATAGTCTTGGTATTGCAGCCAAATGTATAAATAGTGAACAAACCCGTGAAGAAAATTCTCAAATTATTAGTGAAGCAAAAGAGGGGAAACTCAAGATACTCTATATTGCGCCTGAGCGGCAGGAGAATTCAGAATGGATAGAAGCTACAAGGCAAATGAACCTTTCAATGGTAGTAGTTGATGAAGCTCATTGTATTTCGGTTTGGGGACATGATTTCAGACCGTCATTCCGAAGAATACTTAGTCTGGTGAACTTATTGCCAAAAGGTATGCCTGTATTGGCAACCACAGCCACTGCCACAAAAAAAGTTGAAGCAGATATTGCACAACAGATGGGTGGTAATCTAACCATTATCAGGGGCAACCTGATGCGTGAAAATTTCAGGTTATTTGTTATCAAAGTAAATTCAGAAGATGAAAAACTCATCTGGCTGGGACAAAACCTATCCAAATTACCCGGTTCGGGCATACTTTATACCGGAACACGTGTGGATACCGAAATTTATTCCAAGTGGTTTGAATATTTAAAGATACCCTCTGTTGGTTACAATGCAGGCCTTGATCCTGATTCCAGAATTGCTATTGAAAACGGTTTGATGAACAACCAATGGAAATGTGTGATTTCAACCAATGCACTGGGTATGGGAATTGACAAACCCGATATTCGTTTTATTATTCACACACAAATTCCTCAGTCACCTGTTCACTACTACCAGGAAATAGGTCGTGCCGGAAGGGACGGGGTGCCGGCAGATATTATACTCTTTTATAATCCGCAGGACCGTGATTTACCGGAAGCATTCATTGAGGGTGGCAGGCCTGCCATTACAAAGTATGAAAAAGTTATTGAAGCTGTTAAAAGTGAATTGCTTGGCGAAAGAGATCTTATGCGAAGGACAAATTTAAAGCAAACCCAAATAAGGGTAATCAAAGCCGACCTGGTCGAGCAAAAGATCATTCGTGAAGTTACTATCGATAGAAGTAAAAAATTTGAATATATCACAGGTGCACCAAAGTTAAATACAAAGGCATTTGAAGAATTGAGGGCTTTAAAAACCGCAGATCTGGAAAAAATGATCGCTTACGTTGAAATCACAAGGTCGAGAATGAAATATTTATGTGACTTTTTGGGTGATTCCGATGACAGGTGTTTCAAAAATTGCGACAATACAGGGTTGCAAAAGCTTAAAGTGACAACAACACCTGACTGGACAGGAAAACTGAAGGCTTACAGGGAGGATTATTTCCCTGAATTGAAAGTTGAAACAACAGGAACAAACCTGGTAAATGGTGTTGCTGCATCCTATTATGGCGTATCAAATGTGGGGGCAGCCATCCACAGGAGTAAATATAAAAACGGTGGTGACTTCCCGGATTTTCTGCTTCGATTAACATTGAAAGCGTACAGGAAGAAGTTTGGTCAGGAAAAATTTGAACTGATTCTTTATGTGCCACCCACCAAATCAGGAGAACTTGTAAAGGATTTCGCAATAAAAATTTCCAGGGTACTTAAATTCCCGATTTCTCATAATCTCAGGAAGGAACGCCAAACCAAAGAGCAGAAAGTATTTGAAAATAGCTATCTTAAGGCAGATAATGTCAAGGATGCTTTTATATATAACAATCCGGCAGAAATTAAAGATAAAAGCATTTTACTGATTGATGATATTTTTGATAGTGGAGCAACAGTGAAAGAAATCGGGAGATGTTTGATAAATTTAGGTGCTAAAAAAATTGCACCGCTAGTTATCGCCAGAACTTTAGGAGGAGATTTAAAATGAACAAAGATGCAGCATATTGGATCGTGTTGGCACATTTGCCGAAATGGCGTCATATAAAAATTAACAACCTCATCATTAATTTTTATCATGAAAATAAATTATCGCCAGAGGACTTTTTTCAGTTATCTGAGAACGACTGGAAAAATAATTATGGTTTGGAATACAAAGAAATTGAGGATTTAAAAAAGGCAAAGTCCGAATTGGCAAATACTGCATTTTTAGCAGAATCTCTACTCAATGAGGGTTATGAAATCATTCCCATCACCTCTTCTGAATATTCAAAAACATTAAAAGATAATCTTAAGGTTGCACATGCTCCGGCTCTGCTTTATGTAAAAGGGAACAAGCAGATCATGCAGGAGAAATCCATAGCTATTGTCGGTTCCCGGATTACTTCAGAAATATCCCTCCAATTCACCGACAATATTGCAAAACTGGCCAGTAAGGAATACAAGGTTGTTGTAAGCGGATTTGCAAAAGGTGTTGATAAACAGGCACTGGATTCTGCTATAAAATATAAAGGTCAAAGTATTATTGTCCTGCCACAAGGCATTATGACTTTTGGTTCAGGATATAAAAAATATTATAAACAAATTGTAGATGGTGATGTATTGATGTTGAGCACATTCTTTCCAAAAGCCCCATGGAAAGTCGAGTTAGCCATGGCTCGAAACCCCATCATTTACGGGTTAGCAGCCGAAATCTATGTTGCAGAGTCCTCTGATAAAGGGGGTACATGGTCAGGAGTTATAGATGGGTTAAGAAAGAACAGAAAAATATTTGTACGAAAACCGGAAGATTCTGAAAAGAATGCCAATTTTTTACTCATTCAGAAAGGGGCAATCCCAATAGATTTCAATGGCAAAACAATTGAAGGCTATGTTCCTGTTGAAAATAAAGACCTGTTTTCATCTGTGAATGAACCAAAGGTCGTCTATGAAAAAAAAATCATAGAGCTTTTAAAAAATGGCGAGTATACGGTAAAAGATATTATAAAAAAATTCAATTTGAATATTTCTGAAAAGAAACTAAAAGATTTTTTAAAATTGCATAAAGAGGTAGAAACTTTGAATAAAAAACCATTGCGTTTTACATTGAAAAGCAATATCCAAAATAAGAAAAAATTATTTGATTAAATCAGAGCTA
>JAGLWB010000047.1 GCA_023133655.1 Bacteroidales bacterium | reverse complement strand
GATGGTTATTTTGAAGAATTTCCTTCATCTATCAATGAGAAAATTAATAAACAAACAGGCCGGTCAAACAGTCCAACACAAAAAACGATCAGATTACAAGCAGTTACAAAGTTGGCATGGGCTGCTTCGATCATAATCCTTGGGTTGGTTGGGGCTTATCTCTTATTATATCAGGTCCATGATGATAAGTCATTTGTAACCGATACATTTACATGGGAAGATATTTTTGAAACAAAAAATTACATGATCAGTGGATTTGACGAAAATCAGTTTGTTGATGCCATTATCTACGATGAACTCTATCAGGATGATACAAATTGGGAGAGTTATAATGCACTAAATGGATCAAAAGGCTTGTCGAGCGATGATATTATCAATTATTTGATTGAAAGTAATTACCCTATTGATATCGTTTATGAAATGTGATTTATTATATCATTAATTGATGGACAAAGGTAAATGGCAGTTAAAGGCCATCTATAAGAAATAACAACGAACACAAAGCATAATACATAAACTATTAACAATAAAACCATGAAAAAACAGATAAAAATACTGACATCAATTGCGCTTGTCGCAGTATCCGTATTAATTGCATCAGCTCAACCGGGCCGTAATTATCAACAAAGAAAGGAACAAATAAAAGCTCAGAAGGTTGCTTTTATCACAAATAAGCTTGATCTCACTGTTGAGGAGGCGGAGAGATTCTGGCCGGTATATAATGAATTTGATAACAAGAAAGAAGAGCTGCAAAAAGCGTTTATTCAAAATCGCTGGCTTGAGGGGTTGAATGTAGAAAGTTTAACGGACGAAGAAGCCATTCAAATTGCCGATGAACAAATTATTATGGCGCAAAAGCAATTAGACCTGAGGAAAAAATATTATATCATGTATAAAAGTATTCTTCCTCCAAAAAAAGTATTGCTGTTATTTAAAGCTGAAAAAGAATTCCAGCGCCATTTACTTGAGAAGATCCGGGCTCAGGAGAAACCCAAAAGAGATTTTTAAAGAATCATTTACTTAATGCTGTTCCTCTTTCCATTTCAGGAAATTATCTAAAAGACTAACAGTTGATTCATCGGGAGGGGTAATCACGGTAATCAGGCTTAATTTTGAAAGTGTTGACTCCCAAAAAACCACAGGCATGATTTCTCCTCCATAATAGCCATTAGAATTATTATAAGATTCTGATTGCAATAGATTTCCAAGATTCAACATAAATGGACTATCTTCCTTATACCGGAAAAGGCGAACTGCTGCAAGATCATTGAAGTCCAAGGTTATTTTGGCGCAGAGAACACCATTTTCTTCGTAAAATTCTTTCTGAATATTTGTGGCGTTTGGGTAATCCTCCTCTATCACAGATCCATAAACATAATCAGATAATAATTCCTGAAAGTCTTCGCCAGACACATCCGTTGTATCATCTTTCATCGATAAAATATTATAATACTTAATGGTAAGCCTTCCGGAATTCTCGCCTGTCAATTCAAATATGTACTCCTTTTTCTCAACAGTCAGGCATCCGGAAAACAGGAATGTAACTGCCAGTATTAATAATGAAGTTACTGCTAAGTTTTTCATATGTGTTTCTATTTGTTATTTACAATTATCAACCTATTTGCCAAAGGCCAACAGATAATTTCAAATGTATAAAAATATAGTATTTTTGCTTCAAAGATAATGCTTTTTGTTTTAAAAGGCAAGGGTGTATGAAAGGAGACGGGAATCGGGAAGACAGTTGACAGTTGACAGTCGGCAGTTGGCAGTTGGCAGTCGGCAGTTGGCAGTCGGCAGTCGGCAGTTGGCAAATAAACCTTAAACTTTGAACCTTGAACTTTGAACCTTGAACCTTGAACTTTGAACCTTGAACTTTGAACCTTGAACTATAGTTTTCATGGAAATAATAAACATACTTGATCAATTGTACCGGAATGTACTCGACACCACATTACTGGAAATTATAGCTGTTTTGTTTGGGTTATTTAGTGTTTGGTTTGCTAAGAAGGAAAACATACTTGTTTATCCAACGGGTATTATCAGTGTACTAATTTATGTGTACATATGCTTTTTTGCCGGGTTATATGCTGATATGGGCATTAACTTCTTTTATTTTGTCATGAGTGTTTATGGATGGTATTCCTGGACAAGGATAGATATTAACAAGAAGCCCCTTCCAATTAGCAGTTGTAATACAAGCTACCATATCCTAAATATTATTGCGTTCATTTTTTTCTTCTTTGTCCTAAGGTATGTATTGATTAATTACACAGACAGCACTGTTCCGAATTGGGATTCTTTAACAACTGCCATTTTTATTGTTGCCATGTGGCTAATGGCCCGTAAAAAGGTTGAGAACTGGATTGCCTGGATCATTGGCGATATTATTTCGATCCCTTTATATGCCTACAAAGGATTAGTTTTTACCAGTTTTCAGTTTACCGTATTCCTTATCATAGCCATTATGGGATATATTGAATGGCGGAAAAAATTACTTGCAAGTAAAGTAGCATGATCAAACGTATTGCCATCACCGGTCCTGAGTCAACAGGTAAATCCTGGCTATCAGAAGAACTGGCAGCTCATTATCAAACGGTTTGGGTGCCGGAATATGCACGGCAATACATTGATGGATTAAACAGACCATATAACTTCGATGACATTCTTGAGATAGCAAGAGGCCAATATAATTTAGAAGAGGAGTGTGCATTAAGAGCCAACAAGCTGTTATTTTCTGATACCGACTTTATTGTGTTAAAAGTATGGTGTGAATTCAAATATCGAAAAACCCATCCATGGATCGATGAAATGATATTGAAGCACAAATACGATCTTTACCTCCTTGCTGACATTGACCTCGAATGGAAATTCGACCCTCAGCGTGAGCATCCGCACTTACGAAAAGAAATTTTCAACCTTTACAAAGAAGAACTTACAACCAGGAGCCTACCGTTTCAAATTATATCAGGAAGAGAAGAAGAAAGGTTGAGGAATGCCGTATCGTATGTGAATTTATTGGAGATTAGCTAAATGCCTCAAGCTGCTGCTACTGGCTACCGGCTACCGGCTACTGGCTACAAAATCTAAGCTTGAGGCTCTTCTTTGAGTTTGAAATGAACACCCCTCTCCGTGATAACCATTTCGATTATATCCAGCAGAATGAAGTTCACCAGAATATTTCCTGCCCTGAATCTGGAAATTCCAGCCAAACGGCTATACTTTGAATGCGTGATGGTAATATTTTTTTCGAGGTATTGCAACAAGAATTTTTCCGTATCCGTATATTTTAGAATAACCCCTTTCTTTTGCTTTTTCCTCTCCCATACTTTCAGCAGCAACCGGTTAGCCAACAGGTTCTGATCCCCTACTCTGATATACACCCTCCACTTTCCTTCTTTATCAGGGGCATAATGAGGCATTGATTCACTTTTCGGGATCATAATTTCAAGCACTGTACGACCTTCCACCTTCCACTCCTTACTTTTAAAAAGCACTGATGGCCGACTATACATTTGGGCAGCTGCTTCCACCATAAAATATTCCTCTTCCGACCTAACGCCGGCTATAGAACCATTATCTTTAACGCCAACAAGCAATCGCCCTCCATCAGTATTAGCAAAAGCAACCAGGCTTCGGGCTATTTTTTTTGAATCAATAATCTCAAATTTAAAGTCGAGTTGCTGATGCTCACCTTGTTCGATAAGATGGTTTATATGGTGAACCACAATAAATAATTTAATATACTACAAAGATCAAAATATTGATATGGTTATTTTTTTTGTTAATTATTCTTCATTAAGGTAAAGTCAAACAGGTGATGTTCGATCTCTACTTTGGTTGGTGTGCCATCTTCGTATGTATAATGAGACACATGATGATTATCAGCGTTAATGACCGAATAATTGTCGGTATCGTTTTTTTCAATTTTATTATAAAAACCGGCTGATTCACTAAATACCCTATTCACCCCGGAAGGTTCAGAAAAATACAATGCAGCACTGGTAAAAGTAATGGGAGAATCGAGTGTTGTTGTATGGCCATTTTTTATGATCGTATATTGGCCGTTACTCCATTTCACGGTAGTTGAAGAATGAAGATCCCCATTCTTATATGTTTTATTTGTTGATTCAATTAATTTCTCTTTCACATAAATACTGGTCAAATGATAAGTAATTGTGGTTTCAACAAACAGATGAACACTTGCTTTGCTCTGTAACTTGTAAACTATGGTATCTCCTTTCTCGATTTTGCCGGTAGTAAACTCCCCTACTTTATGTCCACCAACAATAATATCATATTTACCAGTCTGGCCGAAAGCCCCAGATCCAAAACAAACAATACACAAATAGACAAATAGCACAAAATTTTTCATAGATTTATTTTTTTTATGAATATTCTCTCTAATTATTAATTAACATAAACTCCAAAAACATGAAACATGAAACATGAAACATGAAACCCGTTACAGGATTCATCATGCCAGCTGTGTCTTTCCATTAATATTGGTAATTACCAACCTTCCATACCCTTTTTGAAACTCATTTCTAAAATCAAAAAATGCACCAATAACAACCAATTCCCCCTTATTAATCAGTTCTTTGTATTTGGAAATCGCATAATCCACCTGGAAATCAATATTGACCAGAATGTTATCATGAAGATCGCTTTCAAATTTGCCATCATCATGCTTATCTGAACACTTCATAGATAAAGGCAACGTATTGAGTTCTTTTTTAATGTTTCTATTGACAGTTTCATATCCTTTCATAAAAGCTTTTACAGCCCCGCAATCAGAGTGTCCAACAATAAGCAAAACGGGTGTTTTTAAAATGTAGACTCCAAAATCAACAGAACCCTCCGCAGTTTTTATCTGATTACCGATATTCTCAACCGAAAAAATACGATTAACCGGATCAGGAAGAATTTCATCAGTCTGAACCCTTGAATCGGAGCAGGTTACAAGCGTAATGAACGGAGACTGACAAGTTTCGTGATCTTTAAAATACTCACCATCATGATTCTTGAAAAATTCCTCATTTCCATCCAAAATAAGGTTTATTAGTTTTTGTTGATCCATTTTTTTTTAAGCTATAAGCTGCAAGCTACAAGCTGCAAGCTTTTTAAAGAATTACTATTAATTACTATTGATTTTCATATATTTCAATACTATCCCAAACTTATCCTCATCGGTCAATTCCCCATCAATCCAATGAATCTTAAACCCTGAGCGTTCCATCTTCCTGAACCAGGTCATCTGCCGTTTAGCAAACTGATGTATGGCGGTGTTTAGTTTCTCGAACATTCCATCATACCCAATTTCACCAAGGAGGTATTGTGTAATAAACTTATACTCCAACCCGTAAAATTTTAGCTTCCCGGGGGCAACGCCATTATCTATAAGCGAATTAACTTCATCTATCATGCCCTCTTTCAATCGTTGTTCTAACCTTGTTGTTATTCTTCTACGAATGATTTGACGTTCAAAAAAGATGCCAAAAAGATCACTCTTAATAGCTGGAAAGGATGTTATTAACTCAGGGTGATTGTGGTAATACTCCTGTATTTCGATAGCCCTGATAAGCCTTTCCCTATCTGAAGTATCGGTAATATTATGTAAAGAACGGAAAGAAGCCAGGTATTCAGTGAGTTCAGTATCGTTTTTTGTTTCCAGAATTTTTCTTTTTTCTTTATCCACAGGAACCTTTACCATTTTATACCCTTTAAGAACCGATTCGATATACAACCCGGTCCCACCACAAAGAACAGGGAGCTTATTCCTCGAAACAATAGCATGATACGCTTTCAAAAAACCGGCCTGATATTCAAAAATATTATATTCATATCCGGGATCAACAATATCGATAAGATGGCAGGGTATTTTTTCACCCTTAATAATATAATCATCATAATCTTTCCCTGTACCAATATTCATCCCTTTATATACCTGTCGGGAGTCCGCACTTATGACCTCGCCGTCTAAACGATGGGCGATAAGGGCAGCAAAAGCTGTCTTACCGGTTGCTGTGGGGCCAAGGATTGTAATCATTACTTAACAATTAGCTTTTAGCTTTCAGGATTTTTCTTTTCTGTACTCGTTTTCAATCTTCATTAAGAAATTCCGAAGCTTATTTAAGTCATCAATAGATAATTTCTCAAAATTAACCTCATTAAAATCAATGCCCAATTTATTTAACTCTTTTTTATCACAAAACTTGAACAACCAGGCTAATAAATTTTCTTCATTTGTTTGCTTAACTCTTTTTTGTTCAGATTTCAAAAACTGTAATATCCTTAAGCCATCAATCTTATTTTGGCAGGCTTTTACAAATTGTTCATTCGTTGTATAGTTTTTTCTCAGAGGAGCCCAGATATCTTTCGAACGGAAAGTTTTGTATAAAAATGGCCCCATAGGGAGCTCAACATCAGTCAAATAAAGCTCCTGAAAAAGATCATACGTTTGTTTAACTTTATCAAAAAAGTGATGGTCATAGATTGGATAGCTTGACCAGTCACCATTCTTACCTTTTATCATAGCCGGTCCTGTTCCAAAAAACACCCTATCGGAAAAACGTGCTGCCGGATAAACCCATTCATTGTTCCAGTTTAAAATCCTGCCATATTTATTCAATTTCTGTAAGAAATAAAAATCTTCGCCACTATAATGGGGGGTTATACCTCCAACAGCTCTATAGGCTTTCACAGGAATAGCCATTGCTGATCCGATAGCTGTAAAAGCGTATGGATTTCCAATGCGCAACATATTAACCGCATAATACCGCATATAGATTTCATACCTAAGTATGGCCCTGTTAGCATGGTCATCATTCGTTAACTTATGATAATAAGGTATCGCCAATGCTGTTGAATCAGTATTATGCATAAATGTCTCAGCAATACTGCTCAGGTAGTCCGGTTTGAACTCAGTATCGGCATCTAAGCTAACGATAATATCATTTTTGAATGCCTCGTTATTAATCGCATCCATAACAGTTTTCCTGGCCCAGCCAACTCCATATTGCTTACCAGTCCATCCGTTCCCTTTTGATGAACGATCAATAATCTCAACAGCAAATGCAGTAATCCCGGTAAGATATTTTATGGTTTTCTGATTACTAAGGCAGATATCTGTTTTATTGGGATCATCCCACCAGTCGTTGGGCTGGTTAACACAAACAAACAATTTGAAATCAGTGTATGTTTGATCGCTCAGGCACTGAATAAAGTTCCTGATGTATTCATATTCATCTAAAACAGGAAGTGCGATATAGATTTTAGGCAGGGACATAATAACGGGTCGGAGTAATTTTATTCTATTCCTGCAAAATGCTTCATAAACTGCACTCTTTCGTAGGCTGCAGGGTTCTCTGCTTCCTTGAAACTCATCTTACCCAAAAAATCGTCAAGTTTATTAAATTCATGTTTAACCATCCACGACTCAAGATCAACAAGCATTTCACCAATTCGGCCAAACCCATTCTTATACAGGGTAGAAGCGCATTGAACTGCCCTGGCACCGGCAAGCAATTGCTTAATTACGGCTGTCCCGTCATGAATGCCCGTTGATGCAGCCAGATCACAATGTACTTTATCAGAAAGCATGGCTATCCATCTCAGCGAAATCGGTAATTCATCAGGGGTACTGAACACATTGGTGGCGGTAACTTTAAAGTTATCAATATCTATATCGGGTGAAAAGAACCGGTTAAAAAGCACCATACCAGATATGCCGGTCCACGATAATTTAAGTGCAAATCTGGCTAACCCTGAAAAATAATAGCTGATCTTAATGGACAATGGGATAGAAATATGTTTCCGGACTTGTTGAATAATATCGAGGTAAACATTTTGATTCTCTTCGCCGCTTCGTGATGGGTCGGAAGGAAGAATAAAAACATTCAATTCAAGGGCATCGGCTCCAGCATGTTGGATCTTTGACGCGAAGGAAGTCCATTCGTGCGATGATGTACAATTTATGCTGGAAATAACCGGTATGCTAACAGCCTTTTTACTCTCTTTGATTAATGTTAAATACTCGGTTAAAGCATGTTCTTTTGAATAATTACTGATATAATCATGGGCTTCCGCATATGCATAAGGCATCTCATGAGAACTAGTATTGTATATGCTACTCGCCTCATGCCTGATTTGTTCTTCAAAAAGAGATTTGAGAACAACTGCTGCCACACCATTCTTCTCAAGTTCAACAATATTTTCCACTGATTTGGTTAAGCCTGAGCTAGCGGCTATAATAGGATTTTTCAATTTAAGTCCCAGGTAGGATGTTGATAAATCGATCATTCTTCTTTCTGGTTTTATTAAAAAAACAGATCAATAAAATAATTCCTTTGAGTTAACAAATTTATGCATTTTATTGAAATTTGTAATGATTTTGTAACTTATTGTGACGTTTAGAAGGAGATGAAAGCCGATTGCGTATATTTGTATAGAAAAACATTAATGCCGGCTTGTCAAAAAAACTCATACTATGATAGAAATAAATAAGGAATATACAAATGGGGAGGTCACTGTTGTATGGCAACCCAAGAAATGTTTCCACTCGACCAATTGTATTCAAGGGCTTCCTGAAGTTTTTGATGCCGAGAACCGGCCATGGATCGACATTCATGGTGCTGATACTGCCAGGATCATTGACCAGGTAAAAAAGTGTCCCTCAGGAGCTTTGTCCTGTTTTTTAAATGCTGATTTGGAAGAAAAGGATTTACCTACCGTTGAAGTTATTGAAAATGGCCCTTTGAAAATTACCGGTAAAATCAAAATAATAAAGGAAGAAGGGCAACTCTCCATAAAAGAAGGACAAACCCTTTTTTGCAGATGCGGGGCATCATTGAAGAAGCCATATTGCGATGGGAAGCACCGGGAGATTGACTTCGAAGACAGTTGACAGTCGGCAGTAGGCAGTCGGCAGTAGTATGTGCTGACTGCTGACTGCTGACTGCGGACTGCCGACTGCCGACTGCCAACTGCGGACTGCTGACTGTCAACTGCGGACTGTATAGGCTGATTACCATTTCAGGAAACTATTAATATCATTCATTATTTTATAAGCTAATTCATCAGCCTTTGCTGGCGTGTTGCTTTCTGCATAGATTCGAATAATGGGCTCGGTGTTTGATTTTCTCAAATGGACCCACTCAGTATGAAACTCGATTCTGACTCCATCAATCCTGTTTTGTGGCTGATCTTTGTACTTCTCACTTATCTTTTGAAAAAGCTTATCTATGTTGAGATCAGCATCTAAAACCATCTTCTTCTTAGAAATGCAATAGTTGGGATATTGACTTCTGAGCAAAGAGCACTTTTGTCCGGATTTCGCCAGAAAAGTCAAAAACAAAGCGATGCCAACAAGAGAATCCCTGCCATAATGCAATGCAGGAAAAATCACTCCTCCATTGCCTTCACCTCCAATAATAGCATGGTGTTCTTTCATCAGGGCTACAACATTTACTTCTCCAACAGCGGACGCATAATACAAACCGCCTGCTTTTTCAGTAATTTCTTTCAGAGCAAGTGTAGATGAAAGATTGGATACTGTGCTGCCTACTTCGCTTTGCAATACAAAATCCGCTACAGCAACCAGTGTATATTCTTCGCCAAACATCTTTCCATCCTCAAGGATAATGGAAAGTCTATCAACATCCGGATCCACAGCAAAACCTACATCAGCCTTTGTTTCAACGACCAATTTTGAGAGACCCTCAAGATTTTCAGGAAGTGGCTCCGGGTTATGTTGAAATTTACCCGTTGGCTCACCATTAATTAACGTTACCTTTTCAACGCCCAGCTGATCCAGCAATAGTGGGATAGCAATACTTCCGACCGAGTTGATGCCATCTATCGCAACAGTCATTTTTGCCTCACTGATCGCTTTAACATCTACCAAAGAAAGACTCAATATCTTTTCAATATGCTTTTGAACATAAGAATCATCCAGCCTGTATGATCCTAATTGTGGTTCATGGACATAATTTTGTTTCTGTGACTCAGCGAGATCAAGGACCTTATTACCCTCTGAGGCTGAAAGAAACTCGCCTTCTTCATTCAATAATTTAAGTGCATTCCATTGCCCGGGATTATGGCTTGCAGTAATAATGATCCCACCCTGTGCTGCCTCTTCAGTAACAGCAATTTCAACTGTTGGCGTTGGGACCATTTCCAGGTCAACCACATCAATTCCCATTCCTACCAAAGTACCGGCTACAAGGTCTCTGATCATTCTTCCTGATGGACGAGAATCACGACCGATAACCACCTTAACATTAGTTTGACCACCATGCCTTTCTCTAATAAATTGACCAAATGCTGCGGTATATTTAACTACGTCTACAGGTGTTAAGTTCTCGCCTGGAACACCACCAATTGTACCTCTTATACCTGAAATAGACATGATTAAAGTCATGGGGATTAATGATAAATGATAAATGATTTGAGATTTACCTGGTAAAAGTAATTCATTATTCCGGTTTTTCAAATTGCCTCATTTTCAAATTATTCTTTTTTATACCTTTGTGCCGGAAAAATGACTGGCAATAAGGATAAATTAATTGTATGGAAGAGAATTTGGGCCAATTTGGCGATTTAGATATTCAGAAACTCGTTGACAAGTTTGAAAAGATGGTCAGCGAAGATGAAAATTATTTTTTTGACGTTGATGATTTTGAAGCAATCATAGAATATTTCTTCGAAAAAAATGACCTTAAAAATGTCAGGGTTGTCATTGACATAGCAATTGGACAGCACCCAAATGTTCACCTGTTTCAGTTGAAAAGAGCGCAATATTTTTTAGCAGCGAATAGTACCAAGAAGGCATTAAACTTATTATCAGAGTTAGAGTCTTTATATCCGGCAAACAGTGAAATACATATTACCAAGGGTAATATTTTCAGTCAACTCAAGGAATTTAAAAAATCTATCGATTCATACACTAAGGCCTTACATTATGGCGTAGAAGATCCTGAAGAAATATTCACAAACATTGCTTTCGAGTATGTGAATCTTGGTGATTACGAAAATGCTATTTCATTCTTAAAGAAGGTAATTGACATTTCACCTGCTAATGTGGCTATTTTATACGAAATCTCATTTTGTTTTGAAATGAACAACAGGTCAAAAGATAGCCTTGACTATTTCACAAAATACATTGATCATCATCCCTATTCAAAAACAGCCTGGTTTAATATTGGCATTGCTTACAATAATCTCGATTTATATGAGAAAGCTATTGAAGCCTATGATTTTGCCATTGCCATTGATGAAACTTTTTCTTCAGCTTATTTTAACAAAGCCAATGCTTATGCTAACTTACTGCTGTATCAGAAAGCCATTGACACATACAGGGAAACGTTCTTGTATGAAGATCATGATGCCATGACCCATTATTATATCGGAGAGTGCTATGAAAAACTGAATGATTATCCATTAGCGATTGATAGTTTCAAGAAAGCCCTTAAGATAGATAATGAACTGATAGATGCCTGGTTTGCTATCGGGCTTGCCTACGACGAATTGGAGGAGAGTCAAAAAGCCCTGCCTTATTTCAGGAAAGCTATAAAACTTGAGCCGTCCAATGCTGATTATTGGTATCTGTATGGGGATTCATATTATGCGTTAGATCAAATTGAAGAAGCCATGAATGCCTACCGGAAAGTTAGTGAACTTAACCCTCACAACCCAGATATATGGCTCGATTATTCTAATACATTGTCTGAATTAAATAAGGTTGACCAGGCAATTGAGGTTCTTGAGAAAGGAATTAATTTTCAACCTGCAAATTCTGATTTTTATTATCGGCTAATGGCATATAAATATGATAAAGGATTTACCAAGGAGGCATATGAGATTTTCACAGATGCATTAAAGATGGATTACAGCAAACATCCTCAATTATTCAAATATCTACCATCACTTGAAAATGATCCGGCTATCATCGAATTATTAGAAATCTATAAAAACAGCATTCTAAAGAAATAAAAATGATTTCCATTGATGAAACAATATTTTAGTTTAGTATTAAAAGGACTGGCCCTTGGCACGGCAAATGTCATTCCTGGTGTTTCCGGTGGAACGATAGCATTGATTACCGGCATTTTTGAGAGGCTGATCGATGCAATTAAATCATTTGATATTACAGCGCTAAAACTTCTGTTAAGAGGAAAAGTACAATCTTTTATCAAATATACCGATTTAAAATTTCTCGTAGCAGTATTTGCAGGTGTTGTGATTGCTATTATAACCATTGCCCGGCTGTTTGATTATTTCTTTGAACATTATCCTGTATATATCTGGGCCTATTTCTTTGGCCTGATCCTTGCCTCTGTATTTTTTGTCGGTAAGACCATAACCCGGTGGTCATGGTCGGTAATTATGTTTCTGCTTGTAGGTACTGGGGTTGCATTGGTAATGACTTATCTTAATCCCGCAACAGAAAACAGTAATTTTTTCTACCTCATGATTTGTGGGGTTGTTGCAGTATGCAGCATGATCCTTCCCGGGCTTTCCGGGTCATTTGTTCTGATTTTAATGGGGAACTATCAACTTGTCATGATTGATGCAGTTAACAATGCCCGCCTTGATATATTATTCCCGATTGTATTGGGAGCAATTTTGGGTTTAATAGGGTTTTCTCACTTCTTGTCGTGGGTATTCAAAAGCTACAGGAATCAGACCATCGCTTTGCTTACCGGTTTTATTTTTGGTTCTCTCGGTATTTTGTGGCCATGGAAAAGCGAAACTTATATTAAAGACGACCTTGGCAATTTAATTTATAAACATGGTGAGCCGGTTATTTCCGGCTACCAGCGTTATTTTCCTGAATTAATCAGTACCGAGGTTTTGGTTGCCCTGCTGCTCATGATAATTGGGGTGATTAGTATATGGGTAATGGAACAAACGGCAAAGGCGACAGGCGAATAGCAATTTTTAATTTTTTATTATGAGATTATTCGGGCTTATCGGATATCCTCTCAGTCACTCTTTCTCACAAAATTATTTTGAAGAGAAATTCAGGAAAGAAAACATCAGAGATTGCTATTATTACACATTTCCCATCAAAAAACTCAATCAACTCCCCGGGTTAATAAATATGAACCCTGCTCTGTCAGGGTTAAACGTTACAATACCTTATAAGGAAGAAATCATA
>JAGLWB010000046.1 GCA_023133655.1 Bacteroidales bacterium | reverse complement strand
CATTGGCACCATCACCAGCGTAAACGGCGATACTAAACGGTTGTAACGGATCACCACCAGCTGGGTAGGTACCATCGCCAATATGCACAGATCCACCTTCTATCGCACATGGATAAGCGATTGGTGTAAATCTCAAGGCATTCAAGCTACCGGCTTCCAGCCAGGCAGCCATATTTTCAAACTCACCATCATCGTAGATGATCTCATAGAGGCCATAGGGAACGCCCCATGTGATATCAACCACTTCAAGGTCAATCTCGCGAAGCTCAGCATGAACGCCACTCGGTGGAACAGCATCTTCAGTGAGGGCAAAGTCAACAGTGACGGTCTCTCCTCCCGGAACAGTAACATCATAAGCAGTTTCTGTAGCATAACCGGCTTTTTCACATGTTACATCAAAAGTAAATGGTTGTGCTTCGAATGAATAGGTACCATCGGCTAATGAAACGCCATAATTATTTCCTGCCGTCACCTTCGCACCTATAACCGGTAATCCGGAAATTACATCAGTAACGGTACCTTCGATTGTGCCGGGAACAAGAGGCTCATAGTAAATCCTCAGGTGTGCAACATAACCGCTCCGGGACCCATTTCCTGTTGGAAAGCCTGCATCACTATACTTATACTTACATCTATACGAATGATACGTATAATAGAAATATGGATATGGGTAGTCATAACTTCCATCCCAGTTCTCCCATAATATCTCAATGTTACTTACGCCATCATAAACGAAAGGGCTGTCCAATTGAAAATCCACCCAGGATTGGGCGATCCACCAAACTTCAAACCCATCTTTCACCAGCGTCCATGAAGGGTCGTTGTACGGGTCCGGATAACTGTAATCTGAAAACTGGCCTAAATCCGTATGCCTCATCCAAATTTTTTGGTCCATCGCGTAATAATAGGGCGCTGGACAGGAAGCCACATGGTAGCTAATTTTTGTAAACAGAAAGGGTTCATCCAGCCCTATCTCAGAATCGAGGTAAATGGCTGTGCCCCAACTGTAATTATAGTAAAAATAGGCAGGTATCTTATTATAGTTAGAAGTACCTGTACCAATTTCTACCATGTTCTGTGCTTGGGTAGCAAACATAAATGATGAAAACAAAACAAGCATCATCATTTTAGCAACATTAGTAAAACTTTTCATGGTTAATAAATTTAGTTAATAAATAATATAGAATTTCATTTAAATATAGTGAGAAAAAATTGACATTAAGATAATCATCTACTCATATAAAAAATCTATATTTTTTCATATTAGCTACAAATATATGAAATAGACTCACTAATATGCAAATATAGTGGAGGAAAAATTAAAAATTTAATAACTATTTTTAATAACTTCCTAACAAAGATACTTAATTTATTCATTTTTCAGCCCAATTCCCAAAATTAAAAGAATATTTCCTCTAAAAATTAATTTTTATCCAAAAAAAAACAGGACAAGGTAATTTATACAGGTTATAAATAAAGGATGGTTGAAGGATTTAATTTCTTCCGTTGCAAATTACATACTGATTCCGGGGCAAATCCGAAAGATAGTCATTTCTGAGCAAAGTACAGAGAGATCCCGGAGCAAGCCTGGGATGACGGCATTCAAATATATATGAGGGAGGGTTAATAATTTATCCGAAATGATAAATAAAGAATTACAAATCAGGAATAACAATGAGGAATAACCAATAACAGATAAGAAATGAGGAAATCTTTCTTATATTATCAGATACCGGGTCAAGCCCGGGATGACAAAAAAAAGGTTGGCTCACACCCGTGAGCCAACCTTTTAACATAAAGTTAATCAGTTATTTATCTTGAAATAACAACCGATTTGGTGAATACTTCACCATCCTGAGTTGTAAATTCAACAAGATAAGTTCCAGCTGTAAATCTGGTTGTATTAACCTGGGTCAACAATTCGCCTTCAGCGAAATTATGTTCATAAACCACCTGGCCAATATAACTGAGAATTCTGAACTCTCTAACTTCCTCAGTCACTACAACATTTACATAATCAGTTGCCGGATTCGGATAAACGCTGATCAAACCTGAATTAATCAGTTCATCAAGGCCAACAGACACAGCAAGCTGTACAGGGATGATAACAGTACCAACGGCAGGTGTTGGTTCAATGACTATATCAGCATAGTAGAAATCTTCTTCAAGGCCGGTAGCGTCGAAATAAACTGGCAATGGTGGTGATGAAGCTCCAGCAAGAATCGTACCTGAGGTAGTTCCAAGAGAAATCCACAAATCGTAGGTACCGATTTCATACCCGAATATAGTATTGTAGTCGTCCTCTTGAATAAGCCCACCAAGTGTCACAAAACCAGGAATAAAATCAGTAGTAATAAATGCACCACCTGCTATTCCATTAAGTGGAATATCATTAAGTACATTATGTGTTACTCCTGTAAATGTACCTGAAGCGATATCCAATTGGATAAAATCAGATCCACCGGTTTGCTGGCTAAAGATCCACAACGAAGGCGCACCTGTCAGGTTATCATAAGCCAATCCATAAACACTTTCTACACCAGGGTTAGCAATAACATCTAACATTGATCCATCTCGGGCAACAAGCCAGAAGTCAGTGGTCCAGTTACATACCCAGAATGCATCGTTCGGTGCATCATACGCAATGGCTCTGACTGCTTCGGGTGAGCTAAACTGATCCACAACATTAAACGTTTCCGGATCGATCTGATAGATTACATTACCTGCATTACCACCATAGAGGTATTCACCATCCCATGCCAGGTCGCGAAGGCCACTAGCACCTGAGATAGCAAATGCACCGATGAAATTACCATCAATATCATATTTCAAAATATCACTGCCACTCCAGATGGTTGTATAGAAGTATGTACCATCAAACTCAACACCAGCTTGTGCATTTATTCCTCCGGAAGCTGCCGTCACATCATAAACGAATTGAACATCCCAAACATCGTCGGTGTTGCCATTCACAACTTCAGTAACACGAGGGCTCCAGTCAACATTCGGGCTAAGTTCCTCAATGTTCTCACGGTCGAAAGATATCAACTCCAGGTTATCAACCGGGGCAAAGTCAGTTTCAACAATATAGGCATTCCAGTGAAGTATTCCATTACCATCGTTGTAGATAGTAAAGTATTGAGTTGATGTTTCATTCTGATATAATTCCTCAAAAATTGAAGTCGGGTCAACTGTCATAACAGGTTGTGTCATCGCAACATCCCAAACAGTGTTGTCAATAAACAGTTCGTCTGATACAGGATTGAACCCGTCAGCTTCGCAAGATACGTTATAGGTACCCTGTTCAACGGCAATTGAATAGAAACCGTCAGCATCAGTATAAACAGGAACATAACCCTCAACAGCAATCTCAGCATTTTCAATCGGATTGCCGGTTGCCAGTTCGGTAACTGTTCCTTGCAGTGAGGCCATGATCTGCTCATAAACCTTGATGTTATCCACATCCCAGTTGTTTATTTCATATGAATCAGCACCATGAGCTACAAATCTTACTTGTGTAAGAATTCCGAGTGCATACTCAGTGATGTCGTATGACATGCCAGTCCAATCAATACTTCCGGTATTTGCCCACTCATCAACCATTATCCAGCTCGTTCCATCCCATACATCAACAGTCATGTATTCAAGGCCGGTTGAGCCATAATCACTCAAATAAAGATCGAAGCTCAATGTAACATTTAGCGTAACTGTTGTTGCGTCAATTTCAGGACTTACAAGAGCAAATGAGTAATCCAAAATTGAAGGAGACCAGTTAAATTCGGCAGAAGGGGCAGGATTACCAAATCCTGTATCCATCTGCCAGTTACCTGGTTCCGGATCAAATGTCCAGAACTGTGTTTCAAATGAACCATCATCCCATGGTTCAAAGAATGGCATTGTTACAACAGTTGTGTCATACATAGCAAAGTCAACTACAGAAACCTCAGCATTGAATACTTCAGTCCATAGTGTTTTATCCATATATAAATCAGCTGAAGCCGTAACACTATAACTGCCAACTGGCAAGTGTTGTAACAAATATGTACCATCATATCCGGTTGTAGTGGTAAATCCACCCGGATCAGCTGTTACAACAGCATCAGCAATTGGAGTGCCGGTTTTTCCATCATATACATATCCTGCAATATCACCTTTAGGCGTTATTGTAACTACTGCCGGTCCATCCCAGAAGGATTCGCCTTCAGCGTATACAGCTGATACATAGTACTCGTATGTGCCAGGAGCTACCGCCGGGTCAATGTAGAAGGTATCAGGGGCAGGTACATAAATGAAATTCTCGCCATTCTTCCATAAGTTATAGCCTAACAACATCTGACGGCTATCATCTCCCACGAACACAGAGGCTTCGGTAAATTCATTCCGCACTGCATCAGGATATACGTCGCCAGTGTTGACGATCAGCTCTTGTGCCAATGGTGACAATGGAGTATAGTCGGCATCTGAGGTTACATAACCCTGCAGGTTCCAGTTGTAATCAAGACCAAAGCCTGACAACGGATCCCACGTTGCGCCGCCGTCCATAGAGATCATGTCTCCATAGCTTGCTACAGCCGGACCGTCATCACATCCTGCCGGGTGCTCGCCTTCTGGTTGATCAATATTCTCATAGCCAAACCAAAGCTCCTGAGTGGCATCTACCAGCACAGGATCTGTTAATGTGATCGTATTCCAGGCTTGCAGGATAAGATTGCTCAAAGGCATATCTACAACAAGCGTTCCGGCATTATCGCCTGTCCATACTTTCAACGCATAGCTCGTACCACCGCCTTCCGAATTCGGGAACAAGGATACCTTCGTCAGGTACATACCGTCAAATGGTACCAGGTCAGCTGTGCCCCAACGGGAAGCTACAAGGAACGTACCGCCTGAGGTTAAACCTATGGCGTTGGCGTTCTCACCATCATCCCAATGGATCCACTGGCCCGTAGCCTCACCAGGCTCATTCCAGGTCAACAATACATCGTCGCCCTCTAAGGCCTGACCAGTCAAATCGGTGGGTGGGGGAAACTCTTCGCCTACGATAGCCTCATATGGAGGATCGATCGGGCAGCTCTCGCCCATATCATACACCGCCGTTACATTATAATAATAAATACCGCCAGGTGAACAAACATCTACATACATATTGGCTGTTAAGACCGTTCCATTCAACACAACGTCATCTTTGTAAACATTATAACCACGTAGTGTGAAGCGTGAACGACCATCGGGTAGGAGATACTCACTACCTCCCAGTTTAACTTCGCCACTCTCAAGGGTCATCGGCGCTGTATTGACAGATTCTACCTTGTCGGCTACTGATGTGCCGCTGACAGGTATAATGGTCGGAGCCAGGATCTGATCGCCAAAAAGAGGACCAAACACCTTGGCACGAATCGCCAACTGATCATACGTAGTCTCTG
>JAGLWB010000045.1 GCA_023133655.1 Bacteroidales bacterium | reverse complement strand
TCAATGCTCATCCTGTTCTGAAAATAAAACTCCACCAGGTCTATAAAATACCAGCTTCGTAGCACTCCCTTCTGGCTCCAAAAAATATTGTTACCTGAATAAACCTCGATATATTTAAAAGTTTTATTTTGTATCCACCACCTGTAAGAGATATCTGCATCAATCTCTTGCCTGTCGTCATCCACAATAAAACCGGTTTGATTAACATTCTCTTTGAAATTTTCGCCAATACCGGTATACCTGATGTGGTAATGGTAGATATTGTTCTCTCTGGCAAACCTCAGAAAAAATGCACTGTGCGATTGCAGGTCTCCGGGGGCATTCATCACTACCTGGCCGGTCAGGTTCCATGTTTTACCAATATTTAAAAGATAGTCACAACTCAATGAACCGGTACTTCCACCATCCCAAACCTTATCAACAAAAGTAAGTCCCACTGATGATGACTTTAATATATCCCGTTTCACCCGTGCGGCAACAAAATAGGATTGAGGCTCTGCAATTTCAGGAATTTCTTTACTTCTTAATCCAAGGATGTTCAGGTTATAGCCACCGACTTTTCCATTCAATTTTCCACCAAAATCAATATCACCAATACGGCGTGAATAAAAGGTTCGGATCCTTGTACTGAACATTTGGTTTCCTTCCTGAAAAAACAGCCTCTTTTCAGGATAACGCAATTCATAACGGGTAAGGTTAATCTGCTCGGGATCAGCTTCAATGGTTGCAAAATCAGGATTATAAGTCGCATTGGCTGAAAGTGTGGGCGTGATGTGCCATAAAAGATCACCTCCTGCATTAAACTCAAAATCTTCTCTGTTTTCGGTTTCAGTGCTCTTCTCAAACTTCAAAGTGGCGTATGGGAAAATGCTTACCTTGCTTTTTCTTCCGGGGAGGGCCAAACCATCAAGTATTCCGCTTTGCGACATCCTGAAATCATCGCTCATTGCCCCCGACCAATAGGTGGTTTCAGAATTAAACCGGTAAACACGCCCCACATTAAAATCCCATTGATCTGTTTTTTGTTTGTATTTAATACTTCGAAAAGGAATGATCATTTCTGCCTGCCAGCCTCCTTCAAAAACAGTTACTGCTGAAGTCCATTCTGTATCCCAGTTTAAATCAATAATTCTTCCGTCATCTGATATCTGCATATCAATTTGTGTTCCCAGTGGATTTACCAGAAAACCATATCCATTTCTTTGGTCATTGAATGTTCCTATCATCAGTAAAACAAGATCATCATTTTTACTCAAATGATCCCTGCTCTGGATTTTAGCAACCACTGGCTCCGGTTGATAGCAAACAATACCAAGATAAATATTACTGCTATCCTGAGCTATGACAAATTTTATTTGTTGGGTGGCTGCGGAATCTTTGTTTGGTTCGAGCTGGGTGAAAGTATCGTAGTCAACATTAATGAGATGGACGGGATCAACAATTCCATCCACAACCGGTAACTCTGAAAGATACAGGATGGTTTTTGCTTTTTGGGCGGAGAGTGGAGTAAGAGCCAA
>JAGLWB010000044.1 GCA_023133655.1 Bacteroidales bacterium | reverse complement strand
TTAAATCTACTTTTACTTAGCATACGTGTAACCATTCCTGTTGATTTCATAAAGTTCATGGCTTTTTCATGATGGCCGGAAAAATAAATTGCTGACACCAATACCGTTGTAATAATCTCTGAATCAGACATGTTTCTGTTTTCCGGTTCATTGTGTTCAAGATTTATCAGTAAATCATCAATAAATACGTAAATTGCAATAGTTTTTTTTATCATAATCCTTCAGATTTTATTGGTTTGTCGACCTAAATCTGAAGGATTTTTTATATTTACCAATATTATATATCACATATATTGCTTATTGTTAATAACTTATGCAAATTTGTTGATGAGTATTAAATTTGAAAAATAAAAATTTGTTTTCTTTGTTAATAACAGCCCTGGAATTGTTAATACTACTTAATTTTTACATTTTCAAGTCATTGTTTTATATCTCAATAGCTAGCAACTTGAGTTAATTAATCTTAACTTTACAATAATGAAGAAAATTGTAAGCAAAATGTATGAGGTTTAAATCGTAAATACAACTAATATGGAAAGATCAACAAGAAAAACTATAAGTCGTCGGAGCTCATTGAAGATGATAGGTGCAGGTGCAGTTTCGCTTGTCGGAACATTGGTACTTACCAGGTGGGGATGGGCGCAAACTCCGTTCGTTGCTGGTACCAACCATGTAAATATTCGTACCCATGAGTTTTATGGGGATATTGAAGAACAGCTTGCTTTTCCAGTGACCTGGGAACTGGATGTAATGCATATGAAGGGACATGGACGGCCAGGGCTCACCTCAGACCAGATCCGTCAAAGAATTGACCAACCTATTGGCACGCCTCCCTTAAGGGAGATGTCAGCAGGGAAAAAAACTGCAGTGATCACTTTTGACGACCTTACCAGGCCTACCCCGATCAGGGAGATACTCCCAATGCTTGTAGATGATCTTCGGGCCGCGGGACTCAAGGATGAGAATATTCTATTTCTGGGTTCCTTCGGCAGCCACCGGCCCATGACTCATGCAGAGGCCCGGGCAAAACTGGGTGATTACATCGTAAATAACTTCGCCTGGGTGAATCACAACCCATGGGAGAATTTGGTAGATGTTGGTGTAACCTCACGCGGGAACAAGATCAAGGTCAACTATCTTTTCGCCAGGGCGGATATTCGAATCACTGTCAGCGGTGTCAAAGGTCATCCTGATGCAGGATACGGTGGCGGTGCAAAGGCAGTGTTGCCCGGTGTCGCATGGATGGAATCTATAGACTATTTTCACAGGACCATCACCGGTCTAGGTACAAATCCAACGGTTGGCCTTGCAAAAGTGTTTAAAAATGATGTACGCCTTGATATGGAAGAGGCTGCCAGGCTGGCTGGAGTCAATTTTTCGGTCCAGATCCTTTACAACGAACGCCGGGAGCCTACTGATATTTTTGCGGGTGATGTTATTGAGACGCACCACGAAGCATGCCGTTTGGCAAATGGGATACTTCGTACGCCAACTGCAAAGGATGCAGATATTGTTATAGCAAACGCCTATCCCCGGAACCGTCAGGCCTTAGCTGTTCTTGGATGGCACAAATCAAGTCTTAGGGATGGAGGTTCTTCGGTAATAATCGCCCAGCACCCAGATGCTATGAGTACGATGCATTATCTTAATGAAAGGCGCGGTCATAAAGGTCATGGGTATTGGGAGAACCTTGCAGACGACAGGAAAACAGTCCCCCAGGCCTCCCAGATCATTCTGTTTTCGCAGTATATGCATAAACGGGATGTGGATCAGATCTCATCAAAGAATGTACATCTGGCCCGGTCCTGGAATGAGGTCATTACACTACTTCAAAAGCAGCATCGGACAGAAGCCCGGGTGGCGGTCTATCCCTACGCCAATATTCAGCACCCCGAAGTCGACCTTACTTAGATTTGTAAAAATTCTGCAAACGGAATCTACTCAACTTCAATATTGGTATTCTATCTGAAATTCCGTACGCGATGAAATATTATTAAGAAAAATGAAAGGAATAATTGCACTATTGCTTATAGCTTTTATCTCCTGTAATCAGAATAAAAATACAGGTATTACATCTGGTTCTGGTAAGGAATTCCCGAATATCATACTGGTTATGGCCGATGATTTGGGTTATGGAGATGTTGCTTGTTACGGTAATCCTGTGGTTAAAACCCCACACCTGGATGCAATGGCCCGGGATGGAATACGTTTTAACCGCTTTTATTCGGGGGCTCCGGTTTGCTCTCCGACACGGGGCAGTTGTCTTACAGGCCGTCACCCTTACAGGTATGGCATACCGTGGGCAGGCAGGAATCCGCTCCCGGAGGATGAGATCACATTGGCAGAGGCACTGAAAAGCAAAGGCTTTGCAACGGGACACTTCGGAAAATGGCACCTTGGAGGATTGAGCAGGACGATAATCCAGAGTGAATTCCCAGACGGGCCTTCGCCCTATTCCCCCCCCTGGGAAAATGGATTCGATGAATCCTTTTCCACAGAATCCATGGTGCCAACCTACAATCCCTATTACCATGTAGGTGGCAGCATCGGGACGAATGATTACAGGCATGTTCAGACCGTACCTGTGGATAAAGGGCAGAGAACGGGAGGGACGGTCTGGCGCGAGCGTTACTGGACAGGCCCGGGACAGGTAGTGGACGAATGGCTTGAAGGGGATGATTCAAAGATCATTATGGACAAGGCCCTGGATTTCATTCAGAACAAGACCAGAGAAAAATCCCCTTTCCTGGCGGTGATCTGGTTCCACACTCCGCATACCCCGGTTGTTGCTGGGAATGAATACAGGAATATGTATGCTGACCTGCCCGTTGAAAAACAACACTGGTTTGGATCTATCACAGCCATGGACGAACAGGTTGGAAGATTACGCTCACATCTCCGGAGTACCGGTATTGCAGAGAATACCATCCTGTGGTTCTGTAGCGACAACGGTCCCTCCTACATACATGAATACAATTCCGCTGGGCCTTTACGGGGGAAAAAATCCGAATTGTATGATGGTGGAATCCGGGTTCCGGCCATCATTGAATGGCCTGCAAGATTTCCAAATTCCAGAACTGTGGATATCCCGGCATCTACAAGTGACTTTTACCCTACATTACTGGCCATCACAAATACAGTGATGGAGAACCAGCCTCCGCTAGACGGAGAGAATATTCTTCCCATCCTTGAAGGGAAGATTGACAGGAGAGATCCTATCGGATTTATTTCCCCCTTGCCATCCCCATTGCGAAAACAGGAGACCAAGGAGGAGGAGCAATTTGCGCTTATAGACAGACAATATAAGATCATAAGCATGGACGATGGTTTATCTTTTCAGCTTTACGATCTGATTGCTGATGAGGGTGAAACCACCGATCTCGCCGGTGAGCAACCAGACGTTTTTAATGACATGAAGGATGAATTGCTTGCCTGGATTAGATCATGCAAGGAGGATGGAAATCAGAGCAAATAGTAAGATATTAAACCTAAAACAATTTAAGGTCACTGTTCAAAACATTGACAAACTGACTGAAAGACAACGAAAGCGAAAAAGAAAACCTATGAAAAATCATGCAATCAAATATATAATCTTGTTTCTTGTTTTAGTAGACTGTGATAATAAAATAGATGAACTATCATCTAAAGTGACAGAACTTCATGCACAGTCTGTTGAAATCATACAAAAGCAGATACCTGTCTTAACTCTAAAAGAAGGCAATCCGGTATTAATAATGAAAATAAATGCCGGAAAAACCAATGCAAAAGTCAATGAAATCAATATTGACCTGACAGGTACATCAGACCTGAAAGATCTGGAAAATATCAAAATATTTTATCGCGGGGAAAACCTGCAGGATAGCATCCAATTTGGAAAAACTTTGTCTCCGTCTCAAAAATTGAGTTTCAAAGGTAAATTATCCCTCACTTCCGACTCCGGCTACTTCAGTGTTATTGTAAAACTTAAGGACAATGCAGACATCCTCCATAGTATGGTAGTAAGATGTACAGATATGAAAACCAGTGATGCAACTATTATTCCTGACGCAAAGTACGAACCGTTAAAACTGCGTTTTGGAACAGCCCTTTGCCAGCACTTTGAAGACGGAGTGCATACATACAGGATTCCGGGCATAGTAAGGACAAACAATGGAACTTTGCTGGCCATTTTTGATAGGAGGCTGGAAGCCCGCCGTGACCCTCAAGGAGTGGTAAATATCGGGCTGAAACGAAGTACCAATGGAGGAAAGACCTGGGATCCTGTTCGTGTCATTCTGGATCGTGGCAGCTGGGGCGGCCTGCATCCGAGAATGAATGGCATTACGGATGCCTGCATAATCGTGAATACAGAAAATAACGATATTTTTGTCGGTGCCCTCTGGATGCACGGACAATGGGTTAACGGAGTATGGGAGGGGGAACCCGGTGATCCAAATGCAGAATTAGGCAGAAAAAAAGGTTCCATGCCCGGAATGACAGAAAAAGAAACCTGTCAGTTTCTGCTTACAAAAAGTACAGATGATGGAATAACCTGGTCGGAAGCTATAAACATGACTAAAATAAAAAAACCGGAATGGCGCCTTTACGCTCTTTCACCAACCAATGGAATAACACTTGAAGACGGCACCCTCGTTTTTCCGAGTAAAGTTCCTGGAAATGTTAGCCTGACATACAGTAAAGATGGCGGCCAAACATGGAAGGTAAGTAACTTAGGGCCAAAAACAAACGGAGTCGAGAATGCGATCGTTCAGCTCGACGATGGATCCATTATGCTGAATGCGCGACGTATGGGTGAATCTTCATACAGAACTGTTTATACTACCCCTGATCTGGGCAAAACATGGATTGAGCATCATACTAACAGTACGGTATTAGCTGGGCCAGGCTGCCTGGGTAGCTTGTATAAACATATTTATTACCTGAATGGAGAAAAGAAAAGCATATTGTTCTTCTCAAATCCCAATTCGAAAAATAAGCGTGAAATGATTACCATCAGGGCCAGCTTCGATGAAGGAACAACATGGCCCGAGAAAAACTGGATCTTGCTGGATGAAGAAATAGGTGCCTATTCTTCAATTACATCTGTGGATGACCAGACGATCGGAATCATGTACGAAGGAAGCCAGTCTGATATAACATTCCAGAAAATAGCTATAACGGAATTCATAAAATAATAGAATGGTGAATCAATGTCATATCATCATTGCGATACTTATCATGTTTGTAAGTTCCTGTGGTGAAGCAACTAAATACAGGGAATCAACGGGTGAATCCGGATCAAATCTTGTTTTGATCAAGTACAATAATCCCGGCATGACGACCGATCTCGGGGTAGGTCTCTGGGCATGGCCAATGCCCATGGATTTTGACGGTGATGGAGACCTGGATCTTATTGTCAGCTGTCCCGATAAACCCTACAACGGAACCTACTTTTTTGAAAATCCTGATGGTGAAGTGGCAATGCCTGTATTTCTTCCCCCGGTGAGAATTGGAGAAGGGAAAATAAACATCGTTGTATCGCATGTTTCCGGAACCCCGCGGGTGATCAGTGTTTTCCAGGAATACTTAAATTTCAAAGACAGTATATATTCCTCTCCTAAACAAGTATATCCTACCGGGAAAATGCCTGAGGGCATAGGTTCTCAGAGGACAAAAACAATGAGATACAAAGACTACAATGGTGATGGAGCCATGGATGTCATTGCAGGTATTTCCGATTGGGGGGATTATGGATGGGACAATGCCTTTAATGGGAAGGGTGAATGGATTCAAGGACCTCTGCATGGTCATGTCTATATATTGATAAATAAGGGAAGTACGGAATTTCCTGAATATGCAGAACCATTTCAATTAGAGGCGGGAGGTGAAATCATTGATGTATTCGGTGCACCAATGCCAGATTTGGCAGATTTTGACGGTGATGGAGACCTTGATTTATTATGTGGTGAGTTCCTTGATGGTTTTAATTATTTCGAGAATATTGGGACACGCAAAGATCCTGTTTATGCCGCATCATCAAGACTCAAGAACCAGGATGGCGAGATCAGGATGGACCTGCAGATGATTACCCCTACCTCCATTGATTGGGACGGAGATGGGGATATTGATCTGGTTGTCGGGGATGAAGACGGAAGGGTGGCACTGATCCAAAATACAGGAGAAGTAACTGGAGGAATGCCCCAGTTCCTTCAACCCGAATATTTTAAGCAAGAGGCTGAACTATTGAAGTTTGGAGCCCTGGCTACTCCTGTAAGTGCAGATTGGGACGATGACGGTGATGAGGACCTGATTTGCGGAAATACTGCAGGATATATAGGATTTATTGAAAACCTTGACGGAGGTGATCCACCCTGTTGGGCAAACCCTGTCTATTTAGAGGCAAATGGAAATATAATACGCATCCAGGCGGGCTATAATGGTTCCATTCAGGGCCCTGCCGAAGCTAAATGGGGTTATACTACTTTAAGTGTGGCAGACTGGGATCATGATGGCTTGAGAGATTTGGTTGTCAACTCCATATGGGGAAAGGTGGTTTGGTTTAGAAATATTGGAGAAAAGGGTAGACCTTCTCTGGCTGAAGCAGAAGCTCTGGAGGTTGAGTGGCAGGTTGAAAACCCTAAACCTCCCTGGATCTGGTGGGACCCGGAAGAAAAAGAGCTGGTCACACAATGGAGGACAACCCCATATGTTATAGACTGGAATAAGGATGGCCTTAATGATCTGGTCATGCTTGATCATGAAGGATATCTGGCGTTTTTTGAAAGGTTCAGAGATGGGGATATACTTAAACTTGCACCTGGAGACAGAATATTCACAGGATCGGATAGGGACAGGGACGGGAATCCCATTGTTGATGAATCTGGTTTGCTTAGGCTGAATAAGGATCTAGCCGGGAAAAGCGGCAGGAGGAAGTTTTGTTTTGCTGACTGGGATGCTGACGAACAACCGGACCTGCTGGTAAATTCGATGAACGTTAATTTCCTCAGGAATAAAGGTGATTCAGCAGGTTTCGCCAGGATGGAACTGGTAGGACTGGTAGATCCATACAGGCTTGCTGGTCATACCACCAGCCCTACAACAGTAGATTGGAATAAAGACGGCCTGCGAGACTTGTTAATCGGAGCTGAAGATGGACACTTCTATTTCCTTCAAAACCCGGTAACCAGATAATCAATCCTAATCCAGTCAACATATTCCTGGTCGTACCGATTGGCTTCAGTATAAATAATGCCAGATCCTGATCCTTGGTAATCCCCTATTAACCCAATATTTTTTTTCACTATATACAGCAATATTCGGTTCTAGATGCTATACTGCTTTGTTTCTTCCAGAAACTTATCTATAATATCTTTTTGATTATCTGAAAAATCGCTGTAAACAGGCATTGCCATATTCCCGTCACATATCCCTTTTTTTGAAAGTGCATATTTGAGTCCCATTATTATACCCATGGGTGAATTGTGGACCTCGTATAGATTATGATATACTTTCCGGATGACGGACTGCCATTTCTCCATTTCCTCAAGGTTTTTGTCGGATGCAGCTCTGTACATATTGACAAATAGTTTTGGAAATACATTCCCGCCACCGATTACACCACCATTGCAGCCTATAAGGATGTATTCACCCATGATCATTTCATATCCTATCAGGATGCTGAATTTCTTATCCTGTCTCCGATCCAGTAGTGTTTGTATATATTCTTTACTCCCCGAACTATCCTTTATGCCTACTATGTTCTTATGAGACTCAAGCTGTGCAACAGTTTCCGGAGTTATTTCATTTTGCGTATACTTAGGGGCATTGTACAGGAAAAGCGGAAGGGAAGACTCTTTGGCAACCATATCAAAATATCTTACCAGCTCAACCTGGGCCATGGAAAAATAGAACGGAGGGGACAGCACTACAAAATCAGCTCCTGATTTTGCAGAATAATCGGCCAGCTGCAGCGTTTCCAGGTATGAGGAGGTACTGATATTTACAAAAACGGGGCCCGTCCTGAACTTACCTCTACTGCTTTCTCTATGGCCTGCTGCCGGATGTTGGTCGACAGGCTGGCACATTCACCATTGGTGCCAATGATAAACAATCCATGAACCCCGCCTTTGATAACATGCTCGATCAGCCTGGAAAAAGCATCCTTATCAAATTTCAGGTCAGAAGTCATAGGTGTGACCAGTGGTGGAATGATGCCTGATACTACTTGTTCTGTCATATAAATGGAATTAATTAAGCTACGATAATATTACGCTGGTAATAAGGGCAAGATCCGTTGTCAATCAGAAAGTTCATTCTAGTGTTTTGCTGATTCTGATTTCCCGCTTCCAGGTTTTGCCAACAGTGTAAAAAGAAATCCCACAAGGAAAATAACAGTCGTGCCAAATACGGTTGTCAGATATGTATGAAACTGGTTACCCAAAGCTTCCTCAGTGAGTAAAAGATTCGACAGGCTCATCCAGAGTATTACCACCAGGGAGAAGATATATAACACCCTCATGGCTTGCTTATCGGATGCTGATCTCTTGAAAATCCCTTGATAGTAATCGGTAAGAAATACAGTCGCAGTATTGTTATAACTTGTCGAAATGGTACTCATGCCTGCAGCAAAAATTGAAGCGATCACCAGGCCGGTAATTCCGGTCGGAAGTTCATTCATAATGAAAAAAGGAAATACACCATCGCTCTTCGCCGTATCCTGCAATTCAGGCGGTAAAAGGCCTGCTCCGGAATGATAAAATGAGAAAAGGGCTGTGCCGATAAACAGGAACATCATTGAAACAGGTATGTAAATCAAACCGCCTGTAAAAGCTGACCGCTTGGCATCTTGATCTTATTTCGAGGCGATGTAACGCTGAATGTAATTCTGGTCTATTCCGTAGTTCTGGAGGTTGATAAAAATCCCGTAAACCAGGACCACCCAAAATGTGGACTCAGAAAGGTCAGTGCCGAAACTTCCAATGCTGAACTTATTATTTTCTACAGCAATCCTGAACATTTGAGAGGGCCCGTCCGGCATACTGAACAGGAGGAACAGTGTACAAATAATTGCTCCAGCAATCAGTATGATTGCCTGCATGGCATCCGTCCAGACCACAGCCTGTATTCCCCCGAGTATGGAATAAATCATTACTACCAGTCCTGTGATAATAATGACCGTTGCTATATCCCATCCGAAAATTGAATTGATCGTCAATGCAAGGAGATACAGGATGGTGCCGATCCTCATCAACTGGGTCAGGAAATAGCTGATGGAGGCATACACTCTGGCCCATGAACCAAATCGTTTTTCCAGGTAAGTGTATGCAGAGGGACTGTTAACTTCGCGGTAAAGAGGTACAAATATTTTTACAGCTACGATGGCTGGAATGGGAAGAGAGAGGCTGAAAACAAAGGAATTCCAGTTGCTCAAATAGGCAATTCCGGGCAGTGCCAGGTAAGATATGCTTGAAACAAAAGTTGCAAAGATAGACAAGGTTATTACCCACCTTGGAATACTCCTGTTGCCGAGCGTAAATGCTGAAGATGTCTTGTTTTTCCTGAAAAATGAGCTGCCGAAAATGGTCACTCCTGCCATATAGGCAATAAAAACCAGGATGTCTGTTGTGTTCATACTTTAATGTGTTCAATATCTATTTTTCGGTTGAATGCCAGCATATTTCCATCGTTTGACCATACAATGTATCTTAGTCCTTTGCTGCCTTCGGCCGGATCCGGAGATATCTGGTGGGTTACACCTGTTTTAATCCCTGTAATGAATACCCGTTCCTGATTGCCATAGGCTAGATATTCTCCGTACGGGCGCACAGTGAATGTCGTTTCTGCAGAAAAACTGTTAAAGGTAAACTGTCTTATCTCTCCCCCATTGGGTGAAATTCCGTAAATCTGTACCAGACCTTCATCATCCCTCATCATAAAAAAAACAAAGGATCCATCCGGCATACTTTGCACCCAGTGCCGGGGTCCCTGAATACCCGGATATTTCCTATCACCCAAAAATGCAATGGCGTGCTTTTGCCGGGATCCATCACTTTTGCGATATCCATGCTTCCCGACCCAGCCTTCCTCATAAGCACGATCTATCATATCAGTTCCCGGAACCGGTTTTTCATGTACCTGTGTAAGGATATATGTAAACATCTCACCATCAATATTCTCACCGTATTCCTCAGGGGATACCCTTACCTTTCCGAATGGTGCCATAATATCCACCATCCTCAAATCCTGCTTCCCGATAACTCCACTGTTTTCAAGGTTTTTTATTATAACATCATTATAGGTAAAGCTTACCCATTTCCCACCAGGGCTCCATGAATGCGCATGAGTTCCCCCTCTAAGTGCACCTGGTGTGTAAGGTGGAATAATATCTCTGGCATCAATGACGGGATGTATTCCAACTTTGGGCATTGCAAAAGATGTCTGATTAATCATTTCAGGTTTATTAATCCATTAAATTCATGAGTGCAATTTACGGATGGACTTAATAAGATTCTACAACAATATGGCATATTATTGATATTATATTCTGTTTTTATTTACCACCACATTGCCTTCTTGAATAATTAATGAGCTGCATGTCTGATATTTAATCTTTTCTATGCCTATATATCAATCAGACATGTAATAGAGATCCTATTAGTTCAATTTGATTTATCAATACTATTTTGTTAATTTGAAGTGATCATGTGAATAAATGCTATGAAATTTATTCGGCAGAGAATCCTTGTCCCGGAGTCCCACTCATTTATGATAAATAAACTGGATCTGAGTCTGAACACAGATAAAATCCACTCCCACAAAAACTATGAACTCAATTATATTATTAATGGCTGGGGAAGGAGGTTTATTGGAGGGAGTATTGCCAGATTTGAAGAAGGTGATCTTGTTTTAATAGGGCCGAACCTTCCGCATGGCTGGGAAGTTGAGAATCCGGAAAACACTCCGGAATCCATAACCTTACATTTTCAGGAGGAAATCTTCGACTCAAGACAATTTATGATCCCTGAGTTTGAATCGTTGCATAAACTACTAGGTAAATCCAGTGCAGGTATATGCTTCAAAAGTGTTGACCATACCCTGATGTTGAAGTATCTGAATGAACTCAGGCACCTGAATGGTTTTGATTCCATGATTCACATACTGTTAATTATGAGGTATTTAACCCAGGTGACTGACACGCAGGTCCTTTCTGCTTCTGAATATGCCTGGAATAAAATACAGTCGGATTCCGAGAGAATTAACAAGGTCTATGATTATGTCCTGCACAATTTCCAAAACAGAATTAAACTCAAAGACGTTGCGGACCAGATTAACCTGTCTGAGTCAGCTTTTTTTACCTACTTTAAAAAAACCACAAAAAAATCTTTTTTCACTTTTCTCAAAGAAATTAAAATCGGATATGCATGCAAGCTACTATCAGAAGGTACTGAGATGAATGTTACACAGGTTTGCTATAACAGCGGTTATAATAATGTGTCGAATTTCAACCGCCAGTTACGTGAACTTACAAATATGAGTCCACGGGAATACCGTAAGAAATATACCGTGCCCCAAATTTAATTCCTGAGACTCTTTGCGGAAAAACAGAAAAATCATAAATTGCAGTAATTAAATTTTATCAAAAAAGTATCTTTGAAAGAAAGTTGATTGGCTTTAGAAAAGTCCTTTGTTATTCCTGTGAAAAACGAGGGGGTCAAACAATCCCGGCTTCCAGTGGTCAGTTTTAATTGGCGAAAGGGGGTCACAATAGTCGCCTTTTCCAATTATCTGCGTAGTTAAATTTGTATAACATAATAATAACCTACATTGTTTTTTTGTCCATATAAAACTTATATCTATGCAATCGCACAAATCGTATTCGTCAATCCGAGTCTGTAATAATGAATCGAAAAAAATAGACTCAATTAAATTTCTAAAAAATACAATGCCATTTTATTTTCTGATAATCTTATCGATCACATTTGGTTTTGGGTGCGCTCCCTGGATTGAAAAATCGGAAGGTGCCCCTTTGAAAAGTGGTGAAAGGATCCCTGTCGGAGATGGCAGCCAGCCCGGGCCATTTGCTCCCGGACTCCAGTCCAGTCCTGTTGGCCAGGCATATGTATTTGGACATGAGGAACCTGATTTGTTTGTCGTGGCAAACCTGCACAGTATGGATCCCGGGCCGGGATTGTATTTATATGAGTGGACAGGGCGAAATGATGAGGGAATTCCGGTTTTTGCGCCACCGCGGAAAGTTACTTTATCGCTGATTGATCCCACATTAAGGGGCGTTCACGATACCAGTCCCAGTCTGATCGGATCCATTTTCCAGACGGACAATGGAGAAATTCACGGGTGGTGGCTCAACGGCCCGGAGATCTATCGGACATTATTTGACAAGGAAGCGTTGGAGTTCAAACTTACTTCTGCCGGGAAAATAACCATGACCGGTCTTCCGGATGCACCTGAAATACCCTCAAACCTGGAAGTATTGCAAAACAATAACAACACCGTGCAGATACTTCTGTCCATGAACGATGGCGTGATTCATCGTCCTGAAGGATTCTGGAGGCATCCGGATTATATAATGTATAATGGTGCCGGAGTTTTCCTGGGCAAATGGCCTTATGAATATCTGCTTATTTCCAATACCATTTCACCGGAGGTCGGTTCTACGGTACAGTTTCATCCATATTCCCTCACAAAGAGAGAAGTGCTGCAGGGCTATCATAACCTGACTTTTGTTGAATATGAAAAGGGTGGCCCAAAACGCCTGATCACAGGATCTAGGTACGGGAATTTCTTATACTATCCAATGACCTCAGGAGATAATCCGGGCAAAAGTGTATATGTCTGTGACGAATCCGGAATTGTCTTAAGACACAAAGCCATAGGCCCATTTCCGGTTTCCTACCCGAACCCGGAAACGGGTTTGTTTTCTGACCTGATTGTAGGCAGTGAATCCGAATTGATATACTATCCCTTTACCGGCAAATTCCACGACAATGGGGCGCCCATATACGGAGAACCGTTTCAGCCACTCCGGCAGAATGCCCCATTGTACACGGGAACACTGCCGGTGGTCAATGTGGTGGACTGGGATGACAATGGCATGTTGGATATTGTACTGGGTAATTCGGAAGGCAGGGTATTGTTGTTCATGAACCAGGGTACGAACGAGAACCCGTCTTTTGCGACTGAACAACACGTAACAGCAGGAGGAAGGCCCATTCACATCCAGCCGGGTTATGTCGGCTCGGTCCAGGGACCCGCGGAATCCAGATGGGGATACAGTTGTCCCACGTTTACCGACTGGAACGGGGATGGATTGTTTGACATGCTGATGAACAGCGCTGTAAGCCGCCATGAGGTATATCTTAATATCGGTGAGCCCGGAAGACCCGAATTCGATTTCCCTGTCCCGCTTTATTGTGAGGGCCTGGAATTGCACGGTACATGGCGCATGCAACCCGGGGCAAAGAAACTGGATGGAAAGATGGCTTATGTGATACTGGATGATGAGAATGAGTTTCATATTTACTGGCAGATAGATGCCTATAATGTTGAAGATGGAGGCAAGCTATACCTGAAGGATGGTTCCAGCATCCGCGGCACTTATCTGTCTGCCGGAGGGACCGGTCGGTTAAAGACTGTACTGGAAGATTGGGATCTTGACGGTAAAACGGATATGCTGGTGGGAACAACGAGACATAGCTCGGTACCGGATCCCGTCAATGGACTTCCCCAATCGAAAGGCCGCAAAGGAGCTACGGTTCTTTTTCTTAAAAATGTGGGAACAAATAGCAAGCCCGTATTTGCCTTTCCTCAAATGCTGAGGTTCAGGGGAAGTACCTTATACCTGGGTCAGCATGCCTGTTCACCGGAAGTATGGGATTACGGCCAACCCGGTGGACCGGATCTGCTGCTAGGAGAACAGGATGGAAAGATCCGCTTTTATCAGCGAAAGGACCTGGCCTGGGATGTCGAAAAATGACCACATAAGCAGTTGAAGGTTACAGTACTTCACTTCCATTCTAATGTCCAGTCAGATACATGCCGTCGAGTTATTGTCTGTAAAGCAGTTGATCGGTTCTTGAAGAATCTGAAAAACTGCTTTCAAAAAGAATAATGAAACCTGAATTGAGAAGGATATGAGAAGGAAATTCACACTCGTATTAACCCTTGCTGTTTGTGTGTTTGTTACGGTTTCAATGGGGATAAGCCAGCAACTTGGGCGTCTTAATCCATATCATTTAATTAAATAATATAGATTTTACCCTGTTAACATTTCAAGATTTTGTCCACTTTGATTTGACGATTTACAGAATTAGAATTTTCTCCACACCTTTGACTTTTCTAACATTATTGGTTTATACTGCCCGGGTACATCATTGTCTTCATATTAAATCGAATTTTCCTCGATCCTGCAAGGTTATACAATTAAGGATTTACTAGACTGATTCTAAATAACTAAATTAAATGTAAAATTCTTGGCAGATTCATTTGATTTATTATATTTATCATATATATATGTTTACCGTAATTTCATGATATTTTCAAAATACAAATCTAAAGATTGATGCTCATTCCTTGACCCTGGTTGATCAGGTGGAAAAAAAACTGTACGAATACATAAATGAAAATTTTAATTCGTTTTTCGATCCGTTTATAAAAACCATAAGCAAAGATGAACTTGTCACACACAAGGACCTTCATAAATTGATCAATTGAGAAAAGACCTTGAAGAAATGCACTTTTTTAATACAAAGGAATTAATGCAAACAATTTAAACGAGTAAAATAATCAATGAATATCGGGGGAATATTTACTTTTTATGTTACATGCATTATCAAGATCATATCAACATTGATAAAGGTTTTAGGTTAAAGTTAGGTTAGGTTTGGTTAGGTTAGGTTAGTTAGTATTTCCTCATTTTGAGGATTCGGAATGTTCCCCCGGTTTATTTTTCCAACAGTCATTAAAATAGACTTAAATACCAATGAAATACAATGACAACCATTTAGCCTAAATGATTTGCCTATGAAAATACAAATGAAGAGTGAAAAGTGACTTGTTTTTCTTCAATACAACTGAAAAATATGAAAATTTCTAATGTCAAAAAAAACCTATTATTATTGAACTAAACTAATTACTATGATGAAAAAAAAGCTATCATCGATCATGAAAACAGAGGACCGTCACAGGATATTCAGGCTGGTCCTCCTGACGGGTATAATCCTTATTTATGCCTGTATTTCAACTTCGAGCATTTATGCTGCTGATTCTGAATCTGAATCAATACAGGAAGGAATTACTGTCACCGGTGCTGTAACAGACCAGGATGGGCAAACCCTCCCGGGGGTGAATGTCCTTGAAAAAGGTACAACCAATGGTACGATCACAGATGTTGATGGGCAATACTCCCTCACTGTTAAAGCAGGTGCAACCCTGGTAATCTCATATGTCGGGATGGAAACCCATTCATTGCTGAGCCGGGAGAGAGTGAAACCAGGAAACACCTGATCGAGATACTGAAAGGAAAGCCAGACGGAAAAGGAAAAGGGAAAAATATCCAGCTTGGCATCCTGTCTACTGATCTTGGCAAAAAAGGGAAAGAAATAACCGGTCCTCAAAAAGCTGCAGCAGATGTAAGAACTTTGATACGCGAAGTGAGAATTATGCACCCTGACCTTGACAGAAAGAAAAATCATGTTAAAAGGTTAATTGTTGAATGCTATAAGCATCTGTTCAGGCACCATAAACATAATATGGAAATTTGGCGGTATAATTTCTACCTGTACCAGCTTGAGGAAATGCGAAAAGCCCGGTTAGTTAGAGTAGATGATATGAAAACCAAAATAGACCTGTCAGGATTAGCAGGTTTCTATCCTTTACCAAAGAACCATAAATTCAGTCCGTTACTGATAACCCCAAATATCAATATTGAGTTAAACGGGTTTAGTGAAACTTATGAACAACTAATGTGGTTACCTAATAACCAGGAATTTGCAAACCAGTTCTATCTCGATTGCGAAAAAGTTTATGTTGCAAAAGGATATAGCAAAGACACTATTATTAATAACATGGTTATACAGCTTCTTTTGATGAACGGGTATATTGAAGTTGAAGACCTTACCCTTAGCAGGATAACTGAAAAGGCAAACCGTGAAACAATTGCTGCAGCTAAATTTGCAGTTGTTAAGAAGCTTAAGGAAATTGAATCAGAGAAGACCGGAAAAAAGTAAGTGATAAGAAAATAATTTTTGGGAGGTAGTTATATTTTTTTTGTTAGATTTGTACGACAATAAATTTAATATAATATATCAGTAGTGTCCGACTAAAAATAATAAAAAAAATAAAAAGAAGGGTACTCCCCTAAGGTTTCCCCTTCATGTTGTACTTTTGTTTTTACGGAAACATTATACAACATGAGCAAAAATACAGAAATAAAATTTGTCGGACAGCCGATTTTCAAACAGATTATTAAATTGATAGATTCAATTAACATACAAGGCTTAATAAAGAAACACCATAGCGACTATTACTATAAGGCATTCAAGACCAGGACACACCTGATTACGATGCTTTTCGGTATTCTCAGTCGGTGCGATTCAATGACCGAAATATGTGAAGGAATGCGGGCTTTAGGAGGGAAGCTTAATTATTTGGGATTAAAAAAAGCCCCGGCTAAAAGCACTGCTTGTGATGGTCTACGTAACCGGAGCAACAGTTTTTTGAAGATTTATATTTCAGTCTTGTGAAAAAATATCAATCGTTTTTGCCGGACAGCCGAACTTTTGGATTGACCTTCAAAGAAGTTCTCCTGATTGATTCAACCACCATCCGCTTGTTCAGCGATGTTTTAAAAGGAGTAAGACGTAACCCAAAGGGAGATGGGAAGAAAAAGGGTGGACTGAAAGTACATATGTTAATAGATGCCGTTCAATCGGTTGGCCGATTTATTAAAATCACAGCTGTCAAAGTACATGATAAGAACTTTCTGAAAAGCTTGGAATTACTATCTCATAGCATGGTTGTTTTCGACAAAGCATATAACTATTATCACCAGTTTGCACTGTGGACTCAGAACCAGGTGTATTTTGTAAGTCGCCTTAAAATCAATGCTGTTTATGCAGTAATAGAAATAAAACGAATACATTACCGGAAGAAAGGAATAGCAAAAGTACTTCGTGACGAGATCATAGAAATGGAAACCACCCGGAAGATGAAACCGGAAAGAAACAAATGAAAATCGTTAAAAAACTGCGATTAAGAAAAGTCTGTTACCAAGACGAGCGTAACAGGTATTATGAATTCCTGACAAATAGTTTTGAAATTACAGCGGAGGAAGTTGCCTTCCTTTACAAGAAACGCTGGGGTATAGAGACATTGTTCAAGAAAATGAAGCAGAATTTTCAGTTACACTATTTCTATGGAGAGAACGAGAATGCAATACGAACACAAGTCTGGTGTACATTGATTGCTCAGTTACTTTTAACGGTCATTCAGAAAATAGCTCAAACAAAAAAAGCATTTTCGGTGGTAGCCTCTTTGGTACGAATACACCTGATCAGCATGTTAGATGTACGGGAATTGCTCAGAAGTACACATCGTGGTTACCAAAAAGTAAGGGGGTCGCCAGCTTCTTCATTACAGCTAAGTTTATTTCCTGCAAAATTAAGGGGAGGTCTATTTTAAAAATAAAGAATTAATGCCCATTGTATGGGTAATACAGAACAAAAATTATCGAAAAAAGAATTTAATCGGACAATAGTGATAATATACAATTATGCATAATAGTTTAAAATTAGTTAATCAATCCACTACTCTTGTTGACAATGTTGAAGAAAAGCTCAGAGATTTTTTTAAAGAAAGAAATTTGATACCCGGAGATCATATACCAACGGAGGCAGAATTAGCAGAAGCTCTGGGAGTAGCCAGAAGCGTTTTACGAGAAGCTTTGAGCCGATTCAGAATGTTAGGACTAATTGAAACCAGAACAAAAAGAGGAATGATTTTAAGAGAGCCTGATATTCTTGGTGGGATTGAAAGAGTTATTGATCCAAGAATTATAAGTAAGGAACGATTATTGGACATTCTGGGATTAAGAGTTACGATTGAAATTGGAATGGGTGATTATATTTTTTTAAATAAGACTGAAAAGGACATTCAGGAACTGGAAGATATAGTAAACCGGGAGACAGTTTTGGAAATTAACCGGGTTACAGTAGAAGAAGAATCCAAATTCCATTATAAACTTTATGAAATGACAGGAAATCCTACAATTTTTAGATTATGCAAAATTTTCTCTCCTGTGTTTATTTTTATAAAAGAAAATTATGAAGACATATTAAAAAAATATATATTACATTCAAAAAAAGAGAAATGGCCCTCACATAAAGAGATTTTGAATGTTATTAAAAATGGAAATCCGGACAAATTTCGTATTACAATGAAAAATCATCTTGAAATATATTTTCATCTCTTGTCCAAAGAAAATATGAAGTAAATTCTATTAAAAAATATACTTCTTCAGAGGATCTAAATTATTTCCATGTAAAATCATACTTGATTCCTTTATCCAATTCAAAAATCATCTAAAATTTTGTTAAGCTTATTTTAAATATAAATATTTTACTAAAAATATTTGTTTATTATAAATGAATTATTTATATTTGTTATACAATTCAGTATACTCATACATAAAATATTAATCCTATTAGCTTGGATTCTAATTGCCTGAAAATAAATAATTTAAAATTATACTTAAGTGAATTTAAATAATTTACAAGGAATAATTGTAGCGCCATTTACACCAATGCATAAGGATGGAAGTATTAATCCCAATCTCATTAAAGAGTATGCTGTTTTTTTAAAAAGTAATAAAATTAACGGCGTATTCATAAACGGTACAACCGGAGAAGGCATTTCGATGACCACTGATGAACGAAAAAAGATAGCTGAAGAATGGGTAAAAACAGCAACCGATGATTTCAGGATCATAGTCCATGTTGGCGGTCCGAGTTTAGAAGCCTGTAAAAGTTTAGCCAAACATGCAAAAGAAAACGGTGCGTATGCCATTGCTCTCATGGGACCAAATTTCTTTAAACCGG
>JAGLWB010000043.1 GCA_023133655.1 Bacteroidales bacterium | reverse complement strand
ATATTTTGTAAACTGGCTACAGAATCTGGTACTCCCTCTTTATCGCCATCTATTAATTTTATATTCCGGCCCAAACCGAACACCCCATTCCGGCATATTGTACACCTGCTTTTATTATCTTTCAGAACGTTGAATTTGAAAAACGAAAAACGAAAAGAGAAAAACGAAAAACGAAACCTTAAACCTTGAATCCGCCTGAGGCGGACTTTGCTTCGCTCAGCTTTCAACTTTGAATACTGAGGCCGAATTTACTAACTTTGCCCCATGATACTTGTTACAGGCGGAACGGGACTTGTCGGATCCTATCTCCTTTATGACCTCATCAACAAAAACTACCCTGTTAGGGCGATTAAACGCCAAAGTAGCAATCTGCAGTGGGTCAGGGATGTGTTTGAATTTCTATCTGATGATCATTCACTTTTTCAAAAGATCGAATGGGTAAATGGTGATATCCTTGATATCTTTTCCCTGGAAGAGGCAATGCAGGGTGTGACAGATGTTTATCATAGTGCAGCTACCGTATCCTTCGTTCCGCGTGAAAGGAGATCCATCATAAAAAATAATATTGAGGGAACAGCCAATATTGTTAATGCGGCACTTGAAAAAAATATCCGGAAGCTTTGCCATGTCAGCTCAATCGCCGCCCTGGGAAATAACCCTGAGGGAAAATTTATTGATGAAAAAACAGTATGGGTGCCATCAAACAAAAACACAGCATACCGGATCAGCAAATATGAGTCAGAGTTGGAAGTTTGGAGGGGAATTGCAGAGGGGCTGAAGGCTGTAATTGTTAATCCATCGATTATTCTGGGCATAACCAATCCTGCCGGTCAGTCGGGCCGGTTAATACACAGCATCTATAAAAATTCAGCCTTTTATACAACTGGCATAAATGGATATATTGGCGTTAGAGATGTTTCGCGTGCCATGATTGGCCTAATGGAAAGCGATATCAATAACGAGCGGTTCATTTTGTCCGCCGAAAATCTATCCTATAAAGAACTTTTTTCAATGATTGCCAAAAGCTTCCTCAAAAAAGAACCACACATCCGCATCCCTTCGTTTATGCTTGAGGTAGGCTGGCGAGTAGAAAAAATTCGTAGCTTTCTATTCGGAAACAAACCTGTTATCACAAAGTCAATGGCCCGGAATGCAGTCAATCAATATCACTACAATGGTAGCAAAATAAAGGATTACCTGGATTTTGAATACACACCGATGCCGGAGGTTGTCACGGAAATGTGTAATATAATTCGGTTAATGCGTTAATGCGTTAATGCGATAATGTGATAATGCGATAATGATTTAATGGTTAATGGTTAATGGTTAATGGGTTGGGAGGTTCTACTGTTCTTTTGAGGGCTGGCGATGATATTAGTTAATTACATTTTTATAATGATCATACCTCTCAATGATGTCGTTGACAAAATTATATGGTTCTTCTCCGCGGGCATAACCATAATAAACAACCGAATCATTGTAGTATTTAGGATCAGATTTATTTCGTAAATAGTAATCAACATTACCATTCCACTTTGTAGGATCTTTATCATATTTCTCTGCCAGCCTCATTGCATCAAAAACATGAGCAATACCAACATTATATGAGGCCATAACAAATTTTATTCTTTCCTGGTCATCTTCAACGAGGTCTTCAAACTGGTTATCAAGCCATTTTAAAAATTTTACACCGGCAATAATATTCTCCCCGGGTGACGAAAGGCTGTCAATACCATATTTCTCGGCTGTTCGCGGCATCAGCTGCATTAATCCAAAAGCTCCCACCCAGGATCTCACATCCGGATTAAATCCTGATTCCTGATAGACCAATGATGCCAGCAACCTCCAGTCCCAGTTTAATTTAATGCTTTGTTCCTTAATAACATCATCATACATGGATATCTTCCCTCCGGTAACGGAATGGTATTCACTCTGAGTAATTTTAACTGATCGGGGGTTCTTGAAGTATTTGTTATAAATAAACCTTGATTCGGCCGACCGTTTAAATTCTACAATCCATAAATTAATTTCCTTAAGTAACAAATCCGATCCCTTTCCAACAGCCCAGGCAAGATGTTGCGGAAAGCTCACCGGTGTGGCAATGTCAATATCCGAATAATATTTCTGATTAACAAGGGCGACATTTTCATCACTGATCGTGTAATCAATTTCACCCATTGCTACCTGACGTATCAATTGCTCAGCAATTCTATGCGGATCCTCAATAATGTATATTGTATCACCAATCTCATCCTCCAGATTTTTTAGCCGCTCAATGAAAGAGGAATTTTTTTGTACATGGATGGTTTTGCCTGCCAGGTCGAGCTGGTTTCTGATCAAATAAGATTCTACCTCATCCCAGGTTTTCATTTTGCGCCAGTTAGCAGGTTTGCGCTGAATTAAAACCTGTTTCGTCTGGCCAATCGGGTTGGTGAAATCAATAAACTCACTCCTTTCTTTTGTAATAGTCAGGTCAGAAGCTATTAGATCGCATCCGCCGTTATATAAACAATTAAAGGCCTGTTCCAGGTCATTATTTACATTTATCTCAAGTTTTACGCCCAGGTAGCTGGCAAACGATTTCAATAACTCATACTGATAACCCATTGGCTCTCCACGATATACAAAATAACTGGTGGAATTATAATCGGTAGTGGCTATTAGTTTACCTCTTTCCCTGATCTCAGCCAGTAGGCTATGCCTTTCTCCTTTATGGGCTATTACTTTTTGTTTTTCCTTTGAAGCAGGAGGTGAACAAGTTGTTAATATTGCGATTAGTAATAATAAAGCAGGCGACAAAATAATTTTCCCTATGTGTCGGCTTACCATAAATGCTCTGTTTGGATTAACTCAAAAAAATATCTATCTGAAAGCACTGTTTTTCTACTATTTACTTATTACCGTAAACTCTGTCCGCCTGTTCATTTGACGGCCATCTTCCGAATCGTTTAACGCAATTGGCTGCGCTTCGCCATAACCAACATAAGTCATTCTGCCCACAAAAATACCTTTATCGGTTAAATATTCAACAACGGCTTTTGCCCTTGCTTCAGATAACTGTTGATTATATAAGTCAGAACCAATATTGTCTGTATGTCCTGATATTTCGATTTTCATGGTTGGAATGTCATTTAGCATTTTCGTAAGTCTGTTCAGCTCTGCAGCAGATTCGGGACGTAAGGTTGCTTTATCAAAATCAAAAAAAATATTTTTCAAAATAATCTTACTTCCCACCTCTACTTTATTCAGCATGATATCCATGTAAATCTCCTGTACAATTGTTGAAGGGGGGATGATCAGGTTTTCAGAGTGGAACATGTATTCCTTGGCTTTGATACCAAAACCATAATTTTCCCCTGATGGCAGAGAAATCATATATTCTCCGGTGCGGGTATTTGATTCAAAACTGGCCACAAGGCGTCCAAGTTCATTGTCATAAATTTCAACAATCACCCCTCCCAGCGGACTTAACGTAACAGCATCCATGATACGCCCTTTAACAATGGCAATCTGAGTTTCTTTTATTTCAACCTTTCCCTCTAAAACAACCTCATCAACGGGCTCAATTAAAAATGCCAGGTAATCATAATCATTCTGAAATACTACGGGTTTTTCAGGGCCCAGGATCGTAATCATGTAAATATCACGGTGCCCATAACCGTCCGGATCAAACGATGAATAATAGGCATGCCTTCCATCCCGGGAAAAAGAAAAGAAAATATCATCATCCGGTGTATTTATCGGATAGCCCAAATTTTCCGGGAGAGACCACTTCCCATCCTCAAATACTGATTTAAAAATATCATACCCTCCCATTGTATTATGGCCTTTTGAACTGAAATAAAGTGTTTTCCCATCCACATTCATAAAAACACCCTGTTCGTCATATGGCGTGTTGATAACGCCACCCAGGTTAACTGCATCCTCATAATCCAGTTTATCTTTGTTTCCTTTAATGCTTAGCTCACTGAAGTAAATATCCTTTCCGCCAAACCCTCCTGGTTTATCACTAACAAAATACAATCCTTTCATATCAGGGGAAAAAGAAGCCGAGCTCTCATGGAAATCTGTATTTATCTCTTTTGGTAAGCGTTTTGGCAACTTCCAGGATCCATCTTCCTTAATACGACACTCAAAAATATCGCCTCCTTTGTCTTCTCCCTTGTATATCAAGGCATGTTTACCATCTGGCGACACTCCAACAATTGCATCGTGTGAGTAAGAATTTAAAGGACTGCCCGGATTCGTTGTTTTTGTCCATGTTTCGTCTATTTTTCTGGAAATATAAATATCCTCAAAATACATTAGATCAAGAGGGTCTGTTTTTCCCCCTGTTGTATTGTCTCTGCTGGAGGTGAACATAAGTACGGTTTCATCCGCATTAATATATGGCCCATACTCCGGAAACTTAGTATTCACCTGAGGCCCAAGGTTATCAATAAATAATCTAACCGGATTGCGGATCATCTCTTTTGCTACTTTGCATTCCGATATTTTCTTATCGATCTCATCGCCTAGCTGTGATAATTCATGGGGCGATAACGATCCTTTGTATTCATTATACCTGCCAATTGCTTCATCCAAATTTAAATTTAGATGATATCCCTGAGCCAGTAAATAGACTATGTCGGGGCGGATGTTCGGATCCAGCAGGAGGGCTTTCTCTAAATAAGGGATTGATTTGGTCTTTTGAATAGTCTTCAGGTAGCATTTTCCAATTTTGTAATTCAACAATGCATTATTGGGGTTAAAATCGTTTGCTATAAGATAATATTCAATTGCTAAAGAATAAACCGGTATGTCATCATAAAAATATTTATCTCCCGACTTAATTTCCTTAATAGCTTCTTTGAGTGCATTTTTTTGTTCAGGTGGAAAATTCTCCTTTTCAAACAAAATATTTGTCTGTCCCGCAATTTGCCAGGAAAAAGCAAACAAAAATAGAATAATGGCAATAGTTTTGGGTCGAATTCTCTTCATGGTCATTTTTTACAACTTCCTAAATATTCCTTAGCCATTTCACTCCCCAGGTCCGCTGCTTTTTGCCAATCAGCACATGCCCCACCTTTGTCCCTGAGCATTTCTTTAGAGATACCCCTGTTCAAAAAAGTATCGGCACTATTTGGATCTTGCCCAATCACGGCATCATAATCAATCACAGCACCGGCATAATTTTTAAGCTTATACTTTGCATTCCCCCTGTTGTTTAAAGCAGGTAAGTATTTGTCGTTTATCTCAAGCGCTTTAGAAAAATCTTCGATGGAAGCTTCATAATCTTCAAGGAAAAATCTTGCCATTCCCCGGTTATTAAAAGCAATATAATAGTTGGGATTGACCTTTACAGAGGCTGTAAAATCAGCAACCGCCCCTTCGTAATCACCAAGCTGCATTTTAATACCACCAAGATCGTTAAATGCAAAATACAGAGCCGGGTTTAAAAGGGTGGCCTTGTAATAATCATTCAATGCCTTTTCGGGATGATTAAGCTTCTGATAGGCGCTTCCACGGTCATTATACACATAGGCAAAATCATTCTTAAGCATTATTGCGCGGGTATAATCATCAACAGCCAGCTCGTATTCTCCGTTTTCATAATGAATTCCTCCCCGGTAATAAAAAGCTTTAGGATTATTGGGTTCCAATGCTATTGCGCTGTTATAATCTTCTAGGGCTTCTTCTTTTGCCCCAAGGGCATATCTTGTCAGTCCGCGACCAAAATAGGCTCTGGCTGTGGGACTGATCTCAATAGCTTTGTTAAAATCCTCAAGTGCGCCCGGATAGTCTTCTAATTTGTACCTGATAAATCCACGATTATACAGTGCTTTTAAAAAATCCGGTTTTAACTGAAGCGCTTTATTAAACGCCTGAATTGCTGAATCAAAATGGTCACCATCATACCAATCAATTGCTTTATTGTATAAAATCTCCGCCTGCTGATCGTCAACCAGCATCGAATCCGGATTCCCGGGACCTGTTAAAGCTTGTTTCTGCGCAAAAACCTGAGATGCTGAGTATGAAAAAAGAATAAAGAATAAAAAACCAGCTACGTAAGGTATAAGGCGTAAAACGCAAAAAGCATGCCCGGTTTTTCTTTCAACAACAAAATTCCTTTCGTCATTCATATATCATTTATCTTTTATCCTTTATCTTTTATCTAATAATATCACTCTGCTAAAATAATAATTTATTACATTTATACCCAATGAATCGCCAATTGAATGAATATAAATCCAGGAATTATCATTCCAATAACAAAATAAATTTGACCCGCCTTAAATTTTTTACTATCTTTGATAGCTTAACCAATAAAATCAATGTATTATGAAAAAATTTTTACTATTATTCATTTTTTTCTTTTTATTCGGTTTTCTTTCAGCACAGACCGAGATTAGTTCATTTAACGCAACCGGGGCAGGATATTCAACAACATTCCTTACCGACTACCAATGCCTGGGGGTTAACCCTGCAAATCTTGGCTGGACCCGTAATCAACACTCAATAAACCTGGGATTTTTTGAATTCGCCGCTTCGCTGTATTCAGAACCTCTTACAAAGAGCGAAATCTATAATGATCTTATTGGTAATCCAATAACATTAGATATGAACGGTAAAATTAATGCGGCAGACAAATTTACAAATACCAGAATTTATGGTTCGGGAAGTGTTCTATGGTTTGGCTTCTCCTACCAAAATGAGGAGATTGGTGGTTTTGCCTTCAGTATCAGGGAACGAGGTGTATGGAATTCCGTTTTGAATGATAAAGCAGCCGATTTTCTTTTTTTGGGTTACAATGACCCCTATTTCGATTCCATTGTTAACGA
>JAGLWB010000428.1 GCA_023133655.1 Bacteroidales bacterium | reverse complement strand
AATATATGGCTGGTAAATATTTCCTGGGCTACTATCGGGTCTACATTCCGATAAATAACAGGTGGTTTATCCTCAATATAAACATAAATCATGGGTTCTTGGGCGCAAAATCCATAGCAACCGGAAGCAGTAACTGCAATATCCGTTTTTTTATTTTTTTCAATTAAATCTAAAAACTCACTCATCACTTCTCTGGCACCAGCAGCAATTCCACAACTACCCATACCTACTACAATTTTCACACGGTATTTCCCAGAACGCAGCTGTAAGTTTTTCTTCGCCTTCTCTCGCATCAATTTTAATTCTTCTAAATTTTCCATAATCCTTCCTTTCACATTAATTATAATAGAAATATTTTATCCAGGTTATTCGCAAATGATATAAAAAATCTCTTTTAAGAATTATCTTTTTCTGATTCTATGCCAAATTGATCGTCAATTCCTTTTGCTCTTAATTCTTTTTTGATTGTCTCGTAGATGAAATGTTTAATTTGAGAAGAATATAATAAATCTTCACCTAGTTCTTCTTTTACTTTTTTGGTATCCATAATCACATCAATTGAAAAATCATTTTGGGCTATTAATTTTAAATTCATCTGAGGCCAAGAATATAAAGCATCTAGAAAAACTCTGGCTAAATCTCCAAAGGGTTTGGCGTCGATGTGAAACATATTAATTATAAATTCTAATTTTGTACCCCCCTCTTTATTTAATCGACTAATTTTCAAATACCCCTGAGTATCCTCTGCAGTTTTTTTTAACAAAGGCAACCCTAGTCCAACTCTTCTGATTTTTCTTGTAGTAACAAAAGGATCCACCACGTTAGAGCTTATTATTCCCGAACCATTATCGATAATTTGACAAAAAAAAATTCTTTTCGAAAAGGAAAATTTAACCTTCACTTCACTTGCTCCTGCTTTTACAGAATTCTCTAAAATATCAAATAGGTGATCAGCAATATTTTTCATGTTTTTTACTTTCCAAATACTTTTTTAATGAAATAAAATCTTTTATTTCTTCATGCTTTGTTTTCGTAAAAAAATTGTCAATATCTTCTAAAAAATGGCTATCTGAACCACCAATTATTGGAAATCCCTGCAAAAAATCTCCTAATTAATAACCTTTTTTTATCCAATTATGTTTAGAAATCTCTACTGCATCGTAATCAGCTTGAGAATCTAAAAATCCCAGTTGGCTAATTAAACTAAAACGCGCTCTCTCCAAGTGAGTGGGAATCGCTATTCCTCCTTGTTGATGAATAAAGCGAACCAAGCTTTCTAAATCTTCTTTTAAAGAATTTTGCCTCAATACTTAATTTATCCGGTCTAATTGACCTTCCAAATTATAGACCAATTGATATCTAAAAAAAAGACGGTCTGTTCTCTAATTTTAATAAGCTATTTTTAATTTTTTCTCCCATTTTTCGCAAACTTTCTATATCTGGAAAATAAACTAACAGGTGCACTTCTTCCTTGGCGGTCAGTTCTACCCCTAAGATTACTTGAATCAATTTTCCTTTGCTTCCCTGATAAGCTAATATGACATGATCAATTACGATATAATCTGTAATTGCAATCAGATTTACTTGTTTCTTTTCCGCCTACTCCAAAATGAGATGTTGTGATAATATATTACCACCACAAGCAGAAAGAGTAAAATGTATATGTAAATCAATCCTTCTCAGTTTCCGCCTCCAACATTGAATATATTTCTCCTGAGACAGTAAAAGAATCTTTGCCGGTTTGAAATAGATTTATCCTTTCTTCTTTGGCTTTTGCAATCACTTCCTGATGAATAGATACATTATTCGTAAAAATAATGGCCTTAATATCCTTGATTAAAGCAACCGCTAAACTATTTTTATGCGCTTGAATGGTAATCCAAATACTATCCGGTTGAGCGTTAGCCATTACATCAGACATTAAATCTCCACAATAACCGTTGTTAACTTCATGATTAGTAGCAAAAACAACTTTTTTCAATTGGCATTTTTCGATTATCTCACTTACTTTCATTCTTCACTCCTAAATTTATTATTGCTTTTAAATATGTCGATCCTCTAAAGAAGATTAAATCTCAAATTTATCAGCATAATTCTTTATATTTGGAAGATCCATTCCCGCTCAAAAACCTAAAGCTCTCACTTTTTCCGAAGTGGTGGTATACGCCGGTGTTAATGCTAAATCAATATCCGGGATACCCAGACCTTTATCGATGGCACAAATAATTACATTATTTTCATCATCAACTTCGATAGTCATAGTGCCTCCTAAAGAATGTATACAAATATTCGTCTCAGCTTCATAACAAATAATAGCAATTCTCTGAACAATACCTCTATCAATTCCCAATCCTTTAAAGTATTTTTTAGTAATACTGGCCACTTTTCCGGTACAGTTGAAGTAAACTCCTCTTCCCTCAAATTTAAAAAATTTCTTAGGAGTATTTTTAATAAAATCAGCTGATATTTCAGTATTTTTTACTTCTTCATTTTCAATTTTTCCAGCAATGGATTGAGTTACTGTTAATAATTTATTTAAAATATTACTAAGAGTTATTATTCCTACGATTTTTTTACTGTGCAGGAATTCAGTTACCGGAAGCCTTCCTACATTATATTTTTCGAATTTTTGAATGGCTGAAACGATTGAAAAATTTCGAGGAACCGTTATGACTTCTTTTGTCATATAATTATAAATATTCTCATCAATATATTTTTTATCAAAGAAAGTAATCACATCATCGATACTAAGAATATCTATAATTTTTTTTGGCATCAAGAATAGGAACTCCGGAAATATTTTTTCTTTAAGTTTTAACTGAATTTTTCTAAAAGTAGCATTTTTTAAAAAAAATTAACTTTTTAGTCATAGTGTCCTTAATTTTAATTTTATAAATTAGTTAATTAATCAAAGTTACTTTTTCTTTAGAAAAACGACTTTTCATTTTTCTTCTCTTCATTCAATACTTCAACAATTTTTTTACAGAATTCAAACATTAATTTTTCGGTTCTTAATATGGGGATATGGTGAGATTTGGTTAAACCTAATGCTTCTTGAGGAGGATATTTCCCTCTAACAAAAATAATTGCGAGAGCACCGGTTAATTCGGCAGTACGGACAACTTGAGAAGAAGTTAATCCAGTTAAAAGGACGTAACCTTCTTTTGTGAATGTAAAGATATCACTCAAAAGGTCACTAGCAGCGAATTCTATTATTTCTTGGTCAAGAAGATCTTCGCCGATTAATACTTCAGCATCTAAAACTTGAACAACGTCTTTAATTCTCATAGAATCTCCTCTTTAAAATAATTTTCTAGTCTATTTCTTAGTAAATTTTTTTGGCGTAACCCTCTCTTTCATCTAAATTTTTTGTCTTTAAAGTTTTTTTGTGACATGTTTCACAAAATACCATCAGAAATTTTATCACAAGTTTATATCAGTTGTCAAGCATTAAAATTCAACAAATAAAACGAAATAATTCTCTCATATTTTGGGAAATAGTATAAGATAAATAAGGTAAAATAATATGGATTTAATTCCTTCAAAGGTAATTTATCGGGGATTTCTTATGCCAAATTTACATAAACGGATAATATTGCAATAGAGGTATTCTTATTCCGAATCAATTTCTCCAACTTTTTAACATCTAAATAAAAATATGGCCACACTTTTTTGTCTTTTTTTGAGGAATGGCTAATAAAACATTCTTAACAATAAAAAGCTTTTTATGAAAAAACAATATTTCACCAAGGTTTTATGAAAAATCTCTTCTGTGAAAATAACAAATGGCCATTTTTTTAAATAAATTTTGTTTATTATTTTCTACTCTTTCG
>JAGLWB010000427.1 GCA_023133655.1 Bacteroidales bacterium | reverse complement strand
TAAAGATACTCTTAGGACTGGCAGCTGTTTTTGCCCTTTTCTGGACAATTAAGACAAAAAAAATATTTCCGGCTATTATCACACTGGGAATGATCGTGGGTATAGTTTTGACATTATTTCTATCCAAAACAATACAACTGCCTGGATTTTATGTATATATGGGATTTGTAGCTCTTGCTTTTATTTATGGACTAACGGCAAAAGAAAAAAAAAGCAGGGGCAAGAATAATCATCAGCCTGATGTCTGCTTCAATATTCGCTTACTGGTTGTGGGTACTAAACCACTGGCATGGCAACACGGTTTTACTGCCAATATTTGTGCTTTTGGTATTTGCAGCTGGCATTATCGGCAAAGCAAAACTGAAAAATGAATTTGGTTTTTTAATCATACTTGCTGTAGATGCACTTGCTATTATCATTGAGAACTGGATGAAGGTAAACTAACAAATTAAACTAACTTATCATGCAAAACAAAATATCATCTTTAGGAGTACTTCTGTTTATATTTCTTTTAGGGAGTTTTACATCAAATGCCGATGAACCTGATCCAAAATTGTCATGGCCTATCGAAATTGAATCTGAAGGTGGCTTTGTTACAACGCTTTATCAGCCTCAGCTTGAATCTTTTGAGGCAAACATTTTAGAAGGCCGGATGGCTGTTACCATAAAGCCAAAGGATAAAAAAATAATTTTTGGTGCAGTGTGGTTTAAGGCCCGGATGGCTACCGACCTGGACAACAGAACAGTGTTGCTTGAAAAAATGGATATAATAAAAACCCATTTCCCGGATATGGTAGATGAAGAGAAAATTAGCAAATTTTCGAAATTGCTTTCTGCGGAAATAGAATCATGGAACCTGGAAATGTCGCTTGACCGAATACTGGCCAGCCTTAATGAAGTCGAAAATCTGAAACAATTATCCGATGAGATCAATAATGATCCGCCAGCCATATATTTCAGAACTACACCCGCAGTAATGGTTATGATAGACGGAAATCCCATCTTAAAAAAAGATGAAGACTCCGGCCTTGAATATGTTGTGAATACCCCTTTCTTTATTGTGAAGGAGACTGAAAAAGAAACCTATTACATCAATGGAGGTCCATTTTGGTATACTTCAAAAGAAATCCTTAACGGATGGGAAGAGACAAAAAAACCACCTTCAAATGTTAAAAAATTCGCAGAAAAATATGCAGAAGGAAAAGAAACCGATTCTGTTGCTCAATCATATACTGAGGCTCCTGAGTTAATTGTTGAAACAAAAGCGGCTGAACTAGTGCAGGTGGACGGTGAAATTGATTACAAACCAATTGACAGTACAACTTTACTGTATGTTTCCAATACCGAGAGTGATATTATCATGGATATCAATTCACAAAACCATTATTTGCTACTTGCAGGTAGATGGTACTATTCAAAATCATTAAAGGATGGTGACTGGAAATTCAGTGAGCCTGATGACCTCCCGGCAGAGTTTGAGAAAATACCGAACGATTCAGAAATGGCTTCAGTAAGGTCCGGCATCCCCGGAACACCAGAAGCTCAAACTGCATTGCTTGAACAATCAATACCACAAACAGCCACCATCGATCGAAAAACAGCAACAGTGGAGGTGAAATATGATGGCAATCCTAAATTTGAAAAAATTGAAGGAACCGATGTTTCGTATGCTGTAAATACTGATAAAACAGTATTATTGATAAAAAACATTTATTATGCTATTGAAGATGCTGTTTGGTTTATGTCGGAAAAAGCAACCGGTCCGTGGGAAGTTTGTGTTGTTCGCCCGGATGAAGTAGATCAGATTCCTCCGGCATCGTCTGTTTATAATGTCAAATACACATATATTTATGAATCTACCCCCGAAGTAGTTTATGTGGGTTATTTACCTGGTTATACTTATTCATATGTTTATGGAGGAGTTGTAGTTTATGGAACAGGATATTATTACCGGCCATGGTATGGATACTATTACTATCCAAGACCGGTTACCTGGGGATATGGCGTACATTACAGCCCCTATGGTGGCTGGGGATTTTCGGTTGGGATAAGTTATGGCTGGATTGGCTGGGGGTTCCATCCATACAGAAGAGCTTACTGGGGGCCCAGAGGATATCACAGAGGATATCGTCATGGATATAACCGGGGTTATCAACATGGGTACAACAGAGGATATAGCAGAGGTGCCAAGGCTGGTTATGTAGCCGGATCACGAAACTCGAACCGGAATGTATATAACAATCGATCTAATGGAGTTAAGCAGACAGGTAATGTCAGGAATGCCCAGGCATCAAATAATATGAACATTAAAGCACGTGCTTCGGGCAAGTCCAATAACATGTACACCGACAAGAAGGGAAATGTGTACCAACGCGATCAAAAGGGCAACTTCCAAAACAGGTCCAACAGACAACAGCCCTCAAGTACCCAACAATTAAAGCAGTCGCAAAACAGGTCAACAACAGGAACTACACAGCAAAGAAGTCGGGGTTCTTCAGGTATGTCAAGTCAGCAAAAGCAAAACCTTAACCGATCGTATCAAAACCGGAGCACCGGAACACAGAATTACAATCGATCCAGCTCCTCCGGATATGGTGGAGGAAGCAGATCGGGTGGAAGCCGGCCTTCAGGAGGAAGTCGTGGTGGCAGTAGCCGAAGAAGATAATCCATACTGATGCTTCTTTTTGGATTAAAGAGGTTAGATTGTTTTTTTTAAAATAGCTAAATTAATCCTTGTAAAACATAAGATATCTCATTTGATCAGGAATAAAATAATAGTATTGTTTTTTTTAGTAATCATTTTCCCCTTGAGTATCTTTGCGCAGGGGGATACCGTTTATCAGAAAAAAACTTTCCTTCAGCGTCTGGATTCGGTTAGAACCTGGAAACTTGAACGTGGAAGGTCGACTTTTATGCCTTTTCTTTCTCCCTCTTATACTCCTGAAATGCAACTTACGCTTACTGCCGGCGGATTATTTACCTTTAAGCTAAACCCGGAAAGTGAGGTGTTATCTCGTTCATCAATGCCATTTTCTATTGGATACAGTACAAATGGTTCTTTACAGGTAAGCGTAAAAGCAAATATTTATGGCAAAGACGATAAACTGAGAATTTCAGGTGAATACTGGATAAAAGATATGCCCGATAATTACTGGGGTGTAGGTTATACCAATGCTATTGAGCGGCCTAAATCATCCAATACAACCGGGTATCACCGGTATTGGCGGCAATTCAAATTTAAAGTTTCTTACCGGGTTTTTCCTAACTTTTTTCTCGGAATAAATTATGACAGAAATCAAACTACAGCCTCTGAAATAAATGAAGTTATGGCCGCTGATGAAGACTTCCTGAAGCATGGCCCGGAAATTAAGAATTCAGGGTTTGGAATGGTTTACAGGTACGATAGCAGGGATTTTCCTGAAAACGCCTACAAAGGGGTACTTGTTGAATTGAGCGGAACCGCCTATGGAAAACATTCATCATCGAATAATATTTTCCAGGCTGCAGAGCTGGATTACCGGCAATACCAGCAAATTGCAAGAAAAGGCAGTACCCTTGCCTGGCAGGTTAAAACAAGGGTAAGTACAGGGGATGTGCCATGGACAGAGATGTCGATGGTTGGAACACCTTTTGACCTGCGAGGTTATACCTGGGGGCATTTCCGTGATTATAACATGTTGTTTTTCTTATCGGAGTATCGTTATATGTTTGCAAGAAAATCCCCCAGATCGACCGGAGAAATGTACGGGCCTTTTGGTTTTGTTGTCTGGGTAGGCACCGGGTCAGTTGCACCAAAAATTAATCAAATGAAAAATTGGTTGCCTAACGCAGGGGTGGGGCTTCGCTTTGAATTACAGGAAAGAATGAATATCAGAATAGATTATGGAATTGGAAAAGAGTCAAGTGCCTTTTATTTCAGTTTTAATGAAGCTTTTTAGCCCGGTTAACACACAGTTCATTAAATGATCAAACGCCGAATCAGGTGCATGAGAATATGAAAAAGGTCCATTTTTTGAGATAAAATGGTGGGGTATAAAAAAGAGCATAATAAAAAGTCATTATCCGGTTAACATTTATACTTTTGTGAATGAAATAACAATGGATAATCTACGTTTATTAACACCATAATAAAACTATAAAAAATGTCC
>JAGLWB010000426.1 GCA_023133655.1 Bacteroidales bacterium | reverse complement strand
TTAACATCTTCTATCAACTGACCGGAGCTAAGTTCGAGTGAAAGTATTCCTTTTACCTGGTTTGCCAGTTGCCGAATTTGTTTCGCCGGAAAAGGATAGAGGGTGATAGGACGAAGCAATCCCATTTTAATGCCTTTTTCCCTGGCCAGGTGCAATGTTTTCTGGGCTATTCTGGCGCTTGATCCATAAGCAACGATTAGTATTTCTGCATAATCACAATCGATCATCTCATACCTCACCTCTTCTTCTTCAATCTTTTTGTATTTTTTTTGAAGCTTTTGGTTATGCCTCTCGTGCCGGGCGGGGTCAAGGTCCAGTGATGTAATAATATTTCTTTCTCTGGTTTTTGGTTTCCCTATTGTAGACCAGGGGGCTATTTTTTTAATTTCTTCCAAAGTCCACCTTGGAATAGGTTCCTCCAGGTAAACCTTTTCCATCATTTGCCCAATGACGCCATCAGAGAGGATCATAACAGGGTTTCGATATTTAAAAGCAAGGTCAAAGCCCAGTTTAACGAAATCGGCCATTTCCTGAACTGAAGCTGGTGCTAAAACAATCAAATGATAATCACCATGCCCTCCTCCTTTTGTTGCTTGAAAATAATCGGCCTGGGAAGGTTGTATTGTACCCAGACCGGGTCCTCCCCTAACAACATTTGCTACAACACAGGGTAGTTCAGCACCAGCCATGTACGACAACCCTTCCATCATTAAACTGATCCCGGGGCTTGACGACGTGGTCATCACTTTCTTTCCTGCTCCTGCAGCACCGTATACCATATTGATGGAAGCCACTTCACTTTCAGCTTGTAAAACAACCATGCCGGTTCTTTCTTCCGGCCTTTCAGCCATAAGGTATTCGATTACTTCTGACTGAGGAGTGATCGGATATCCAAAATAACCATCCACACCCGCTCGTATGGCAGCTTCAGCAATGGCTTCATTGCCTTTCATTAATTTTAACTCTCCCATGGTGAAGAATATTTTTTTTCAAGTATATTTATATTTTAATTCTGTAAACCGTGATCACCCCATCGGGACACACAATAGCACAGTTTGTGCAACCGGTACATGCATCATGATTCTCAGGGTATGCATAGTTGTATCCTTTGGAATTCACTTCCTCAGCCATCGATATGACTGAAGTAGGACATGCCTCAATACAAACTTCGCACCCTTTACATTTCTCAATATCAATAATAATAGCTCCTTTGACTTTGGCCATCTCAAAAATGTTTAATAAGTCAATCGCAAAAAAATTACATAAAGTACAGTGAATGAGCCTGTTGGAAAGGCAATCGATTCCTGGTTCACTGGTTCTGAATGTGAAACGCGAAAATAAAAAAAATAATTCAAATCAAATTCAAATCCACACAATATTTTGTAACAATTTATTTTCCAGTATCCCTCTTTCATTATCGCCCAGCCATCTTGCTTCCTGATACAATCCACCTTATAACATAACGAAATTGTATGCGACCCAATAATAATTTGTATATTTAGCCTGATTAATTTATTAATTTCAGTTAATATGATGAAGAAATTTGAATTTTTATTAGGGAACTGGACCCTGGAATATAAAATTCCCAAGAGCGGGTTCAGTGAAGCAGCAACAGGTTTTGGAACAGGAAATATCAAAAGAATGCTTGATAACAAATATGTATTTTTTGATTACTCAGCATCTTTTTCTTTGGCCCCACAACAAAAGGAAAAAGCGCATGCAATTTTTCAGAAGCAACTTGCCATTTTATAAATAGTGAAATTTTGTTTTTGAAGTGGCATGATACATCAATAGTCCAGACTTTCACAAAAGATGGCACAAATAGAGTAATTTTGAGGATGGAACATTCTGGTACTCATGGTAAGAATGAATTAATAATGGAAGTAATTTTCACCAGGAAATAAATCAATGGAAAAAATAAAGATAGTTGATACCAACGCAGGAAATATTTTGGATTATGGAGTTTGTGGTTATAAAAATATTAAAGCGGCAGGATATCCGGAAAAAGTCTCGTGGCTTAAAGATCGTTTTCAAGAAGGTTTGAAAATTAAAACCTTGTACTCAGAAAAGGATGGTCCCCAAGGTATGATTGAATACATTCCGGGCGAATATTGCTGGAGACCGGTGGAAGCCAAAGGATATTTATTTATTCACTGTGTTTTTGTGGGATATAAAAAAGCTTATAAAGGGCAAGGGTATGCTTCACTTTTAGTGGATGAATGTTTAAGAGATGCTAAAAAGCAAAAATTATATGGAGTTGCTGTCGTAACACGTAAAGGATCATTTATGGTGGGTAAGGAGTTGTTTTTGAAAAATGGTTTTGATATTGTAGATAATGCACCATCTGATTTTGAATTGCTTGTTAAGAAATTCAATAAAAACGCACCCACACCGAAATTCAAGGGTGACTTGGAAAGCCGATTGAGCCAGTATGACAACGGACTGACTATTATCAGGGCAGGTCAATGTCCTTATACAGTGAAAAACGTTAAAGAAATAAGAGAAACTGCAGAACAAGAGTACGGTTTAAAACCAAAAATAGTTGAATTACAAAATTTCATGGAAGCCCAAAACAGCCCATGTTCGTTTGGAGTCTTTTGTATTATTTGTAATGGTAAAATAATTGCTGAGCACCCAATAAGCAATACACGATTCAGGAATATTATGGATAAAATATTAAAATAGATGGGCCAGCCATTTTTCTTCCAGCAAATATAAAAAATCAGATACTAATCGACCGGATGCTGTTCGTAGAATTTTTTTAGCCTGTATTCCAGATCAGGAAATTGCTTTCTTTGTACTAAAGAAACGCAAGCTCTGATTCCTTCGGTGCGTTCACTGCCCGTAATGGCTAATGAGATGGCACTGATACCGTAATAAAGCAACTCTTCAAGCAGCTCTACCCCTGTCATACCGGGATACGCAATAGTAAAATAAAACCCATGTGCAATAGGGTCTTCTTCGTCCATATCGTAAACGATATGAAATCCATTTTCTGTAAAAAACTTTTTCATGATCTTAGCTTTCTTACCGTACTCTTTTACCTCATTTAAAATGTTAAATTCCCCATCATTAGCTGCTTTTAACATTGCAGCGAGTGCATATTGGGGGGAATGGGCTGTGCCTGAACTTAACGAGTAAACCGTACCAAAGATCATGGCTAATCCAAAGGTGTCGAATACGTAGTACTTTAGCAATTCCTTCGACTTAATGTCAAAAATCTTATCCGACATGACCATCATTCCGATTCGCTGCCCTGCATAACTAAACACCTTTGAACTGGATATTAAGAGAATATAATTATCAGTGTACTTTGCAACTGTGGGTTGATAAGGAGGTTGGCCGGGAATTGAATAATCCTTCCGGAAATCCATGCCCAGATAGGCGAGATCTTCAAGAATGATAACATCATATTTGTTTGCCAGCTCGCCAATAATCTGCAACTCTTTTTTTGTGAAGCAAATCCAGGTTGGATTATTAGGGTTTGAATAGAGCATACATGAAATGTTTCCCTTTTTAAAATATGACTCGAGCTTTTCTCTTAATTTTTCCCCACGGTATTCATAAACATCGAAGGATTCGTATTTAATATCGAGTACCTGGTGTTGCTGTTTGTGGACCGGGAAGCCGGGATCCATAAATAAGGTTGTGTTTTTCCCTTTTTTTATTCTGTTTACCGTCAAAAATGCTGCAAAACTACCTTGCATGGAGCCAACTGTAGGGATACAGCTTTGAGGCCGGACATTAATATCAAGAAATAGCTTTACAAACCGGGATATCTCATTTTTCAGTGAAGGAGTACCATAAATATCAGGATACTTTGCAGCAACTCCATCCTTTAAAGCCTTGATTTCTGCTTCAACACCTATAGAAGAAGGTTTTAAGCCGGGAACACCCATCTCCATTCGTATGTATTTTTCGCCCGTTTCCTGCTCAATATCATCAACCAGTTTTTTGATCATTC
>JAGLWB010000425.1 GCA_023133655.1 Bacteroidales bacterium | reverse complement strand
AGCTGATTAATGTTATCTCTCACGTTCGATGGTGAACCTAATAAGCTCCTCTAGTGACTTTTTTGCCTCACTTTCCGGAAAGCCCGACAAAATATCAATTGCTTGTCGCTGATACTCCATCATTTTTTTCTCAGCATAATCAATGCCACCACTTATTTTTACTTGTTCAACCAGTTTTTTTACTTTTTCCTGGTCATTGCGGTTGTATTTGATCAAATGAATGATTTTTCGTCGTTGCAAATAATCTAACTCTCCAAGTATATAGATTAAGGGCAATGTCATTTTTTTCTCCTTGATATCCAGACCTTTAGGCTTTCCCGTTTGACTATTTATATCAAAATCCATCAGGTCATCTTTTATCTGAAAAGCAATGCCTATTGCCTGGCCACAAGTATGCATCTGCCTTACCATTTGCTGGTCAGCTCCGGCAGAAGCAGCCCCAATTGCGCAGCAGGAGGCAATTAGAGAAGCTGTCTTTTTGCGTATGATCTCAAAATATATCTCTTCAGAAACATCTAATTTTCTGGCTTTTTCAAGTTGCAGTAATTCACCTTCACTCATTTCCCGTGTAGCCTCTGAAACGATCCTGAGGAGATTAAATTCGTTGTTTTCGATAGCAATCAGCAGGCCTTTTGACAAGAGGTAATCACCTGCCAGCACGGCAATCTTATTTTTCCACAACGCGTTAACAGAAAATAAGCCCCTTCTATGAAACGATTCATCAACCACATCATCATGCACCAAGGTAGCAGTATGCAGTAGTTCGATCAATGAAGCACCGGTAAAAGATGATTCAGTAGTTCCTCCGCAAACTTCTGCGCTTAAAAAAACAAAGAGAGGCCTGATCTGTTTTCCCTTCCGCTTTAGGATATACCTGGTAATTATATTCAGCAACGGGACTTTGCTTTTCATAGCCACCCTAAACTTCCTATTAAACGCTTTAAGGTGTTGTTCAACCGGTTTACTAATTTCTTTAAGGGAGGGCATGTAATTTGGTTAACTGAGTCAAACCGACATAAATTTTTTCCATGCAAATATACAAAAACAGGATAAAAAATTAGCAGTTAGAAGGTTCTGAAAATTATTTCTCATTAAGATTCCGGATTCAGGGTTCCGATCTCAATTTTTTTTATACCTTTGAGATATGCATGATTATCCTCCAAAAATTCTTGTAGCTTTTGGGGAAACCATTAGTGGAAATGACAAGATATTTGACTGGCTGCTTAATAACGGGTATCCTGAGTTGGCTGCTTTATCGAAAGCTATTCGTGGCAGTGAAGATGCTTCGAAGTGGCTGCTAACAAATGGTTACCCTCATTTAGCCGCTCTCGACAACGCTATCGATAACAATGTCAAAGCTCAAACGTGGTTAGTGAAACATGGCTATAAGTTACTGGCCATATTTGCAGATGCCTGCAATGAAAAAAAAGAAGCATTTGCCTGGCTTCATGAGAGGAACTTAACAATCTTTATCGTTATTGCCAGAAAAATTATTAGTTTTCGCAATAATCAGACATTTGATTATCACAAATTACATTTTTGATTGTTGCTTTTTATTCACATTTGGAATAACCACAGCTCGAACAGCAAAGGCATCCCTCTTTGTAGACCAGGCCATTTTCATCGCCACATTGTGGACATTTCTTTTCTTTGGCAGCACATGTTCCATCAGGGATAAACTTTTTAAGCGTTCTGATCACCCCATTCTTCCATGTATTGATTGAATCACTATCCAATCCAAGATTTGAGACCAAATCAACAACATAGGGTAATGGCATACCATGACGAAGGATCCCGGATATGAGCTTGGCATAATTCCAGTATTCTTTATTAAATTGCCTGGATAAGCCTTCAAAAATCATTTTATACCCTTCCTTATCCTCAAACTGAAAATCATACCTTCCTTTATTTTGATTTTCATTTTTAACCCGCACAACGCTTCCCTTGGTAACCCAGTTAGGAAGAAAAAAACCTTCAGCTTTTCCGGTGAATATTTCATACGGACGGCCATTTAGGAGTCCGACGACAGCAACCCATTTTTCATAATCATTTTGAAAACGAACAACCTCTGCCTCTAATCTTTGGGGTCGGATGGGTGCGGTGGTCTCTTTAAATTCATTTTCATCATTCTTTTTATCGTCATTTGCAATGAGAACACCAGCCCGGGATCCTTCGCGGTAGATTGTCATGCCCTTACAGCCCGACTCCCATGCTGTTTGGTAGATATCACTAATCAATTCTTCAGAGATATCATTTGGCACATTCACTGTTACACTGATCGAATGATCAACCCATTTTTGGATTGCTCCCTGCATATGGACTTTGTTAACCCAATTTATATCATTGGCAGTTGTTTTGTGATAAGGCGATTTAGCAATTATTTTTTTTATCTCCTCATCATTCATTTTCAAAACTTCTTCCTTATTGTACCCGTTTATCTCCAGCCAGGTTAAAAATTTGTGATGAAATACTCGATGCTCTTCCCACGAATCCCCTATATCATCAACATAATCAATTTGCACTGTTTTATCATTCGGGTTTACTTTTCTTCTCCTTTTATAACTCACCTCGAAGACAGGCTCGATTCCTGAGGATGTTTGTGTACAAATACTAACGCTTCCTGTTGGGGCAATGGTAAGCATGGCAATATTACGCCGCCCATACTTCTCCATATTTTCATACACCATTGGAGCTGCTTTTTTTAGTCGATTGATGAAGGGGTTATTCCGTTCTCTTTCAATATCAAAAATTTCGAATGCTCCCCTTTGCCGGGCCAGTTCAACTGACGATCTATAAACTTCAATTGCCAGAAGTTTATGAACCTCAACAGAAAAATTAATAGCATTTTCAGATCCATATTGTGTTCCGAGTGCTGTAAGCATATCGCCTTCTGCTGTAATTCCTATCCCGGTTCGTCTTCCCTGGGTACTTTTCTTCCTGATATTACTCCAAAGATTCTTTTCCGTATTTTTTATTTCATCATCTTCAGGGTCAGCAGCAATTTTTTTCAAAACATTATCGATCTTTTCAATCTCAAGATCGATAATATCATCCATAATCCGCTGGGCATAGTGGGCGTGTTTGGTAAACAAAGATGAGTTAAAGCTGGCTTTTTCGGTGAACGGATTTTCAACATAACTAAACAAGTTAATAGCCAACAACCTACAACTGTCGTACGGGCAAAGAGGAATTTCGCCACATGGATTTGTAGAGACAGTAGTGAAGCCCATATCCGAATAGCAGTCCGGGATTGATTCACGGATGATGGTATCCCAGAACAAGACTCCCGGTTCGGCAGAACTCCAGGCATTATGGATAATCTTATCCCATAATTTTCTGGCATCAATTTCCTTTACTACGGTTGGGTGTTCTGCGTCAACAGGGAACTGCTGAATATAGGCCTTGTTATTCTTCACGGCCTCCAGAAATTCATCATCTAATTTTACAGAGATATTTGCACCTGTAACCTTTCCCTGTTCCATTTTAGCATCGATGAAATTTTCTGAATCGGGATGTTTTATCGAAATACTCAACATTAATGCACCACGACGGCCGTCTTGTGCTACTTCACGGGTTGAATTAGAATAGCGTTCCATAAAAGGAACAATACCGGTTGATGTTAGCGCGCTGTTTTTTACCCTGCTTCCACCGGGACGAATATGGGATAAGTCATGTCCAACGCCTCCCCTGCGTTTCATCAATTGAACCTGCTCCTGGTCAATCTTCAATATGCCTCCATATGAATCTCCGGCTTTCTCGTGGCCAATAACAAAACAATTTGACAATGATGAAACCTGGAAGTCATTTCCGATGCCAGCCATTGGACTACCCTGTGGAATGATATATTTAAAGTCCTTTAGCAACCCATAAATGGTCTCTTCGCTTAATGGTTCCGGATATTTCTTTTCGATCCTTGCAATCTCTTTTGCAAGCCTGCGGTGCATATCATCAGGGGTCAACTCATAAATTTTGCCACTGCTATCTTTTAAGGCATATTTATTAATCCATACATTGGCTGCCAGACTATCGCCTTTAAAATATTCCGTAGTCTTTTCACGGATTTGATCCAGTGGGTAGCTCTTTAATTCTTCCTTCTTTAAAACTTCTTTTGGTTCAATAACCACAGCCTCTTCAAACCCTCGCATAGTAACTTCTGTATCTATCTCAAGACCCGGACGATTTCTCTTTTCCAGGATCTCCTTATAAAAATCCTTCTTCCTTTGTTGAATCTTATTTTCTGCGTCTGTGAATAAATTCTGCTCCATAAAAAAAATCACAAGATGGTTAGCATGTGATAACTATTTGTCTGATAATCAAATTATTATAAAAGTAGGAGTGTAATAATTTTTCCGGTACCAAGATACAACAGGTATGGTTTATTAGCAAAATCTTTTATTAACAATCTTTATTAAAAACGACTTAATCGACTGACTTAAAAAAGTATAATATGGTAGTAAATAAATTTTTTTATCCTTTTCTAAAAAGAGTGATTTTTTTTTTCCTTTTATCAATCCCAAAGCTATCAAGGCTTGGAGTAAATTTAACAGAAAAGTCAATAAAAAAAATTCTTCTTGCCAGAAAAAAATTATTTTTTATCAACAAATTAACGTCCTCTCAGCAAGCTTTGGGAAATATAACCCTGTAGGCCCCGATATGCTTCGCAGTCAGGATCAATTCAGCTTATAGATTTTAATGATTTAGGTCATTATTAAACCCGGAGGGTTTACATGTTTATAGAAATAATGGTGTCAAGGGTTGTATTCGACCCCGGCCGGGGTCGAATGTTCCATGTGCCGCATTAATTTCTATAGACATATGATGCATCCTGCATCAGGTTTTGTTGATTTTTTTGGGGAGTATAACAAAGGATTGTTGATTTTTGAAGCCTTCTTCAAAAGCTATTGAAATTCTATTAATCAATAGGTTAAAAATCAAGACTTAGTGAAAAATAGAAACGGGAGGGAAGGATGTACCAGTCTTCAACACCCCAGGCCAGATCGGCTCGCAAGAAGTAGCCAAACACCCTGGTTCTGAGCCCTCCGCCAAATCCGCCAACAATTGGTTCTTTTTGAATTTCCACAGTAATATTTAACGGGGGGCGTTTTACAATCCTTGTAAATAAAGAGTTCTCCATCGAATACGGATTAAGTCCGGTCCAGGCCGTTCCAACATCACCAAATCCAACAATCTGAAAATTATTTAAAAAATCAGATTTTAATGGCCTGTTGGCGAAGTACCTGAAAACAGGGAACCTCAACTCGGTGCTGATTAAAGCGAAGCTATTACCATTACGTATATTCTGGGCGAATCCACGCATACTTGTTGCCAACGTTTGAAACATATAGTTTTGTGAATAATCAATAGGGGTCTCAATGTTAAACTTCGGTGAAACCCAATTATCAACACCACCCATATAATAGATGAGCTTGTTCGTTCCAAAGGAAGTACTACCGGCAAACCGATTTGCCCAAATAAGGGTTCTGTGTATTTTTATATAATTCCTGAAATCAAATCCAACAACAGCTACATTACCAATAGTATTGCCTAACAAATAGTAATATTCTCCAAAAATCTTAAACCGGGAACCGTTATAAAGATTTAACCCTAAACTTCTTGTATTATCATAAATAAATTCAGTTTTAAAAACCGCCCAGTTATTATGCTGGTTTGGTTGCTTCAGGTTAACTTGGTCTGTTGAAAGAAATACAGCTTTGTCATTGCGCAAAGTAAATGTTCCTTTTATACTCAAAACAGGGTTAAAAGGATATTTTAAGGTATAATGAAATTCATGCGTATAATGTTTGATCAAAGAGTAAACACCCATTTCTTCGAATACCTTGCGATGAAATAAAATTTCTTTATCCACTCTTTTTCTTAAGTTGGCAAAGCTTAAAATATATTCATTATTTCTGAGGTTAATTGATAACCGAACTCCTCCCGTAATCCGGTAATCTTCCAACAAATCAGTTACCCCAACTTTAAGGAAAACATTAAACCCCGGGGTTTGATAAATTGGATGGCCGCCACCGGAAAAGGCCTGGTAGTCATAATTAAGATATGTAAAATCTATTTGACTAACCATCTCATTTATCGAATATTGCACATTATAATTTCTACGTTTGGGAACTAAAAATTTGGATTTTTTTTCAAATTGACCTGATACATACTCATCAGGGACCTCCTCAGGTTCCGTAACATTAAATTTCATAAACGATTGTTGATCAAATTGATAATTGTTGATGTCTATTTTTTTATCTTCCTGCAATGTTTCATTATCATAATAGTGAACATTAGAGAAACGAGTTTTTTTCTTTCGTTTTCCATAAGATGTTACTTCATTTTCCTCCTCTTGTTGATTATAATCGTGTTGGAGGTTTTGGGCATAAGAGGTATTATTAAGCTGAACTTCAAATAATTCTTCAAAGAGTGGCAAATCATCTATATACAAATGATAGCTCAGGTCTTTGTAAATGATTTCTGAGAAATTTCCTGCCTCCCAATTAATATCGTGTTCAATAATACTCCTTGAATAATTTGTAACAGGGAATGCTTCTGTGAAATATCGATAATGAGTAGTGGTATCAACGTATGTTATCGCACTATCGAAACGGGCGATATAGCGATTATAAATGCCATTGTAATCGCTAAGGTAACTGATAGTCCCTTTTTCGTATTCCATTGGATAAAACTCATTGGCAGTGGGTGTAAACGTTACCCTGCGCAATGTGTTTGATCTCTTCACAAGATCATAAAGAAAAAGGTCATACCGGGGTTGTAATTGATATATTTCATAACGGGCACCGATTCGCAGTGTATCATCGGGGCGATTCGAACTAAAAATTATCTGTTTCCCATTGTTGATAAAACGAGGAAAAAGATCGTCATAAATGTCATTCGTAATACGATCAAATGAATTAGAAACCAGTGAATAAATATACAAATCGGATTGTCCTTTTTGAACTGCTGAAAACAGAAATGAGCTACCATCCGGAGAATACGAAATATCAACGATCTTTTCAAAATTATAAAGGATCCTTTTTTCTTTTTTTCTTGTATCCAGGTTGTAATAATAAAGGTAGTTTTGGCCTTTTGCTTCAATAATAAAGGCGAACAATTGCCCGGAAGGATGCCAGGCAATCAGTGGGTATGAATAATCAGTTTTTTCATCAAGCTTAATACCACCTTTAAAAATTTTTTTTTGTTTACCCGTGCCAACATCTCTCAGCCAAAGCTTATATTTTCCTATATTGTTGGATGTATAAGTTACATATTGCCCATCGGGGCTAATCTTAGGCTGACTTATAACTACATTTCGCTTTGCTTTTTTTAAAACGGGGGGTGCATCAGGCAAATACCTGGTCTCATCAACCTGAGCATATTTCCGGGTATAATGGGTAAAGCATTCCTTCAATAAACTTTTATATGAAATGCCTATAACATAAAGAAAACCGCTTTCAACATTTCTACTGATCTTTGCCATATAAACAATATTCGGCACAACTGTTTTGCCATATTTATCTGCAATGAACTGCCAAATTGCGTGGCCTGCATAAACGGCATCCTTGCCTGTTAATTGGTTAAATTTTTCATACCTGCCCGACAAGATCCCATCTTTTACATAATTGTCGATCTCTGTGCTCCAATTTTCAGAAACATAAGAAATGATACCATTTTCATACCACTCAGGCAAAGCCATTAAGGTTGTATTTTTGATTTGGTTACCCACACTACCACCATATAATGTTTGTTCGACCAGAACCTTGGCTATCCCGGCCCTGATTTGCCTTTTTAAATGATGCAGGCTACCATCAAAATAAATAAAGACCTTATGCCCAACAATATATGTGATGCCTCCGGTATTGTAATGCTCATCACTCAAAAGGCCAATATTACTCTGCTTCAGGTCAGATAAATTATTATAAATAATAAACTGTATCTTTTCTCCAATAGAAGATTCCAGTTTATCTTCAATTTCAGCAAGTAATTCATTAGCGTATTTAGCCGTAAACACCGCCAACTCACTGCCGTTCATGTAGAAATAAGTATCAAACTTTTCAAACTGGTAATAGGTCCAAAAAAAATCACTGTATTGAACCCTGTTCTTACCGAAAGTAAGCTGTGAACCATTATAAAACTGAGCAAACAGGAGATTGCCTGGTGTAATAATTACCAGTAAAACAATCACCCTCATTAAAATTTTATATGTCTTACCTGATCGAAAGTTCACCATGCTAAATTAAGACAAATTTTGATACGAAAAAGGGTTCGGGTAGCAAGTAATGGATATCGGGTATAAATCATTTATTTAATAACTTTGCTGAGAAAAAATTATTACAAATCATTAATATAAATTATGATTAATATTCAAACATTTGTTTTCAATCCTTTTCAAACAAACACATACCTCCTTTATGATGAAACTAATGAATGTGTTATTATTGACGCAGCTTGCGAAAGTGATCGGGAAAAAGAAAGATTAGCGGATTTTATCAAAGATCAAAATCTTACACCTGTTCGCTTACTCTATACCCATCTTCATGTTGACCATGCGCTTGGTAATACTTTTATAACTGAAAAATATAATTTAAACCCGGAGGTTCACCCGGAGGGAAAGCTCTTTTGGGAATCGGCCCGGGAATTCAGTTCGGTATTTAATATTAAGTTCGAAAAACCAATGAATCCAACGGCTTTCCTTCATGATGGAGATAAGGTGGCGTTTGGAAATTCAACATTACAGGTTTTATATACCCCGGGGCATGCCGATGGAAGCATTTGCTTCTGGAATAAAAAGCAAAAATTTGTTGTTGTCGGGGATGTGCTCTTTCAGGAAAGTATTGGAAGAACAGACCTGCCAACAGGTAATTTTGATCTACTCATAAAGAGCATCAAAGAGAAACTGTTGGTGCTGGACGATGATACGGTTGTTTACACAGGACATGGGCCTGAAACAACTATCGGGTATGAAAAAATTCACAATCCTTATTTTGATCTGAGTTGAACATTCACCCGGTTAACCAATTCATCAACATCAATCTGATTCATACAATCAAAATGCCCTTTAGGGCATTGATCATAGCCGATTTTACTGCAAGGGCGACATGATAACTCTTTAACTTCGACGATATTAAACCGATTGTTTACTTTTTCGGGCATGTAAGGATACATCCCAAACTCAGGAATGGTATTTCCCCAAACAGATATTATTTTTTTCCTGAAGGCAGCAGCTATATGCATTAATCCGGTATCGTGTGTAATGATCAATTCTGCCTGTTCAATTATTGACGCAGATTGATTAATATTCAGCCTCCCACAAGTATTATATACGTTAGGGCCAAAAGTTTTGCTGATCTCGATGGCACGATTTTCGTCCTCCTTTCCCCCAAGCAATACAACCGGCCTGTTAAGCTTATGACAAATGGCTTCAATTTTCTCAACAGGTAAAAGTTTTGTTTTGTGCTTCCCTCCGATGGCAAATCCGATGTATCCCAACTTGAAACTATCAGGAAGGGTTTTAGTATCTACCTGATCTTCCTCAGCAATAAAATAATCAAGGCCTTTACCATCATTTCGAACACCAAGGAAATCAACAGCATCAAAATACCTGTCTACAATATGCTTATCAGGTAACATATTAATTTTAAAACGCACCAATATCCATTTTTTTAAGTTGAGTTTGTTAAAGGATGAAGATTGCTTCCGAAGATTAACCTTCACTCTTAACGATCGAAGGTTTTTATGCAGGTCGATAATATGGTCAAACCCAATGCTTTTTAAGCCAGGAATAACTTCGTGGATATCTTTTTCGATGCTATGAATTTTATCAATATACGGATTTGATTTAAGGATTGGGGTAAATGCCATTTTTGTCAGATAATGAATCTCTACATCTTTTACCTGCATTTTCAGGCATCTGATAATGGGTGTTGTCAGGACAATATCCCCGATCGAACTAAATCGTATGATCAGCACTTTCTTCAAAATAAAACGGCATAAATTGTGTGGTAAAAATAGTGAAAATATATATTAAAATGAGGAACTGCATCAAGGTGGAGTGCTTCACGGCTGAAACGTGGTGCTTTTTATCTATTTTTGCGACATGATAATGATTGACACACACACGCACCTATACCTGGATAAATTTGACTCAGACCGGGAGCGGGTTATCACTTCTGCTATTGAAAAGGGAGTGAAGTATATGTTATTACCAAATATCGATAGTTCCTCTATTCATCATATGCTTTCTTTGTGTGATGATTTTCCGGAAAACTGTTTTCCCATGATGGGGTTACATCCCGCTTCTGTAAAAAACAATTATAAAAAGGAATTGGAGATAATAAACAAGTGGCTGGTGAAAAAGAAATTTATTGCTGTTGGGGAAATCGGGATTGATCTGTATTGGGACAAGGCTTATGTTGCGCAGCAGGAAGCGGCTTTTCGGTTTCAGATTCAACTCGGAATTGATCATGGCCTTCCATTAGTGATACATTCGCGTAATTCTATGGATAAGATCCTGGATATCTTGAAAGACTATACGGACAAAGGTATTCGTGGTGTTTTTCATTGTTTTACGGGCACAGCCGATCAGGCGGCTAAGATTATCAATATGGGTTTTTACCTGGGTATAGGAGGCGTGCTGACATTTAAAAACTCCGGTTTATCAGAGGTTTTAGATAGCATCGACCTGCAACACATTCTGCTTGAAACAGATGCACCGTTTTTAGCCCCTGTGCCCTTTCGGGGAAAACGAAACGAAAGTGCTTATATTCTTCTTGTGGCAGATAAGCTTGCAGAGGTGAAAAAGTGTAGCATTGAAGACGTAGC
>JAGLWB010000424.1 GCA_023133655.1 Bacteroidales bacterium | reverse complement strand
TTTTTATTTTCAACGATCAGGTTAATTTTGCGTATGGCTTAATATTGTCTGTTGGGAATTTCCTTGGGGCACTTATTGCCTCCAGGATGGCGGTTAAAAAAGGAGCAAGTTTTGTACGGTGGGTGATAATTATTATCATCCTTTTAACTGCAGCTCATGTTTTTGAGATTATTGATATTAAAGAATCGCTTGGTTCAATAATGAGATAGAGTGCTTTCATTATTATTGGTCACGGTATTTAAGAATGTCGTTATTTACGTAGTCAAGTTGAGTGCCTGCCATTTGAAACATCTCTTCCGATTCCTGTGCAGCATGATATTTGTGTTCGCAAACAACCCGTTCAATTCCACAATTAATAATGAGCATAGCACATGTACGGCAAGGTGTCATCTTGCAATAGAGCGTTCCCCCTTGCAATGAAATACCCAACCGGGCGGCCTGGCAGATAGCATTCTGCTCAGCATGGACAGTCCTGACACAATGCTGACTAATTGTTCCGTCATCATGGATCACTTTTTTCATCAGGTGGCCTACATCGTCGCAATGTGGCAGTCCTACCGGTGATCCAACATATCCCGTAACCAATAACTGACGGTCACGGGCAATCACACAACCACTTCTGCCACGATCGCAAGTAGCCCTTTTGGCAATCGTTCTGGTTACATCCATGAAATACTCATCCCATGTAGGACGGGTATATTTTTTTTTCTTATCCTCACCCATTGAATTTGATAATTTGATTTAAGATTTTTTTTACTTCGTTATTTAGATCTCTCCTGGAGCCATTATTATAAAAAGTATAATCAGCTATCTGAATGCACTTTTTCAGGTTCTGCTTGTTAGGGTCTGTTGAGGTCATCTCTCTTAGTTCATTATCAAGAAATGTGTCAAAGTCAATATCATCTGTTTCAGAGTTTCTGATTTTGATACGTTCATAACGTACTTCCGGGTCAGCATCAGCAGCAAAAAGATAGAAATTACCTTTTCCTTTAAGAGAAAGTACTTCGCCCGGGGTACGAATGCTTTCTATAATGCAATTTTCCCCGGATTTTTGGGCTTTTTTAAAGAGTTCATCAATAATATACGCAGGTGAGTGAGCAGCTCTCAATTCGTTGGCCACAGAAGTTAAAGTGTCACGGTTAACCGTATACCCTCTTCTATTAATTTCTTCGCTTAAAAATGCGCGAACAGAAAAATGTGAGAACCCAAAGTCAGAAACCAGGAAATCCACGATGGTTCCTTTACCTGCCCCCAATGTTCCGGTAATGCCAATGATCAGCATAACTGTTGTGCTATATTAATTTTAATTCATCTACCCATTTACTATCTACCGGGATTGGTTTAAAAGAAATGATTTTTTCAAGCAACCTGTTCTCATCGCTGTCAATAATAATGTTGTTCCGGTGCTCATGGCGCAAAAAACGTTCATTCACACTATGATCAAGAAAGCTGATCAGGTGATCAAAATAACCATTCACATTAAAGATGGCACAGGGCTTATTAATGATCTCCAGTTGGGCCCATGTAAAAACTTCTGCCAGCTCGTCAAGTATTCCAAAACCACCCGGCATGGCAATAAACGCATCTGAAAGTTTTGCCATCAATAATTTACGCTCATGCATTGAATCAACAATATGCAATTTGGTTAGGTTTTGATGAGCGATTTCTTTTTCGACAAGCATTCCCGGCATAACACCTTCAACACTTCCTCCAAAAGTTAACACCGTATCTGCCAGCACTTTCATAAGGCCGATGTCGGCCCCACCGTAAACAAGCGTTATGTTATTTATTGCTAACAATTTCCCCAGTGCAAACGCTTTCTGCTGATACACCTTCTCTCTGCCCATGCTGGAACCACAAAACACGCAAATACTTTCCATTATTGATCCAATTTTTTTTTAGGAAACAAAAGTAGGAAAAAATTAGAACAAAGGAGG
>JAGLWB010000423.1 GCA_023133655.1 Bacteroidales bacterium | reverse complement strand
GCTGAAAATTTAACGAAGTATTGATTGATATCAAGGTGAATTATTAACTTCAGGGGAAATTATATTTTATTAAGCTCAATTACATGATATTAATTAAAACTTAATTGCCAGTGCAGATATTGAATTAAGAAATTATTATTGACAGATAAGCATCTATTGTTTAATTTCCTATTCGTTGCCACCACCATAATCATCGATAAAATCATCGACCATTTTTTTAAATTCTTTCAGGCTCTTATCTAATTCTTTATTTTTTTCTACCATTCTTGGATCATTTTTTAATGAATGTTCTATGTTTTTAATTTTTCCAATAAACAATAATTTAAAAATACTTTCCCAAAAACTCATGACCTTATGGAGTATTAATAGATTAATAATACTTAGAACTAATAATTAATTAAATTTCTTACGCTTTCCTCATCAATCAGAAGAAAGAATTCATCGTTTAAATTATTTGAATTTACCGAACAAAAGAAACCCAAAGAGCAATAACACTCATTCCGCCCATTGCTCCGTCAATTGCCTTTGTAGCATCAGTGATGCTTCCTATTTTACTATTCCTACTATCATATATGTTACTCCCTCTCACGGATGCAACTTTTCTATTTCTGCTGTCATATATATTATCTCCTCTTATTGCTCCAACTTTTCTATTTCTGTTGTCGTATATATTATCTCCTCTTATTGTTCCAACTTTTCTATTACTTTTATCGTAAAGGGCATCTCCTTTCATTTTAAAATTTGCCATCGCTTCTATTTTAATTTTCCTACTCGTTTGGTTTTTCGGTAACACCCCGTTTTTTCTAGTGGTTTCTGGTCTCCACCTTTTTCGTCTGTTTTAAATCAAGAGTTAATTGGCTAAAGTCAATTTATGGTGGTTCTCTTGATTTAGAAATATGTTGTCTTTTTAACTTACCCATATCAAAAGAATGTTTTATATTGGATTGATTCAGGCAAATATAAGCAAAAGTGCCTTGTGTTCCAAATTCATAAAAACCCGGAACATATTGACTCTCAATACCGGGGTGGATAGACTACCACTCAGGAGAGATATGCTCTTACATACGCTCTCCTGACCTGTGGATGGGTATTATTGGGGTGGGGCTGGTATTTTGAATAAGGGTAATGGTTAGCATCAAAAAATAAAATGGATATCGTGCAATAGGGTTTCATGCGGGGCAACGCCACACGAAGCATTACTTATTAGCTACAGTTATTTTTCACGGGACAATCGTAAATTACTCTTTATTCATCGCTCCCTTCAGCGAAACCGATTGCCCTAAGGTTTTTGGATGTTAAGTCCTGTTTATTGCGTCCCTTATAAAATTGAAATGCTTTTCCACTTAGTGCAGAAAGGTCAGGCATAGGAATGGTCCAGAAAATGATCCAAACTGTTTCCCCATTATTTAGATTATAAGATCCAATGAGTTTAGTCCCCATTTTATTTTTCCCAGGCCATTTATCTTGATTTGAATTAAACGAAGTGATAATGATATCAATCTCCGTTGCATGTTTTTCAGTACAGTTCGGTATCCAGGTAATCCTATTTGGAGTACCGTCAATAGGAGTATTTACGGCTGAGTAAGGAGTAACAATACGAAAGGCCAAAGTTACATCCTCTGCCCTAGTATTATTCCATCTTTTGTATTATTATTCATATCACATTTTGAAACATACAAAACTTTTACTTATCTTTAGCCATGATTTAGCCAGATGGATAAAGAAAAACAACACTTCTTATTATGGACGCAAAAATCATTTAAAATCGAATACGAAAACAAAATTTAATTGAAGAATTTGAAGTCACAGATGCTTCGGTACATGATTCATAAGCTATTTTAGAAAACCGTAATGTAAATTTGATGCAAACAACGGCACTTGAAAAAAGTAGTTTTTGAACGTGCCAATAATTTTAAATATCATGAGTTTTAATCTAAAGGAGTTTATTCAAGACTTCAAAGATTCTTTTGAATATACTGATAAAATATTGGGACCATCAAAAGAATTTATTTTGAAAGGTAAATCAGCAGGTAATGGAATATCAGCATTTCCTGAATCCACAATTGTGAAATGGATTGTTGAAAATAATACCAAGTTTTCAGATGCGAAGATTAATCGCAAATATCCAAAGTCAAAAAAAAGAATTGATTTATGTTATCAGGATCTTCCAATAGAAATTAAATTCATAAGACAAAAAGGTGCCATTAATAATAATCTCTCAGAACAATTTGTTAAGCACTTATTATCACCTCAATCCAAACATGGAAGTGCATTGACAGATGGTTTAAAAATTTTAGAGAATTATGAAAATGGTGTAATTCTCATAATAATCTATGAATATGATGATCCAGATACCATAGAACCTGATATTTTATTTAATGATTGGAAACTATTAGCAAAGAAAAGATTCAGTTTTGACAAAATAGAAAAAATTGATTTTAAACTACCTGTATCTGAGTTTCATAAGAAAGGAATGATATGTGCAATTCAGATTAGTCGATAATTTTAAATATTTGAAAATGAAGAGTCTATTTCTAAGTTTTATCTACGTTCAGTTAATATTTCTCATTTTAATTTCATCGATTGCTAAATGTCAAATAACTTTTGAAAAAGCACTTAATGGTTTTCCTCATTATGTAAAACAATCAGAGGATGGAACATATATCTTAACAGGACCCATAATTAATCAATATAGCAATACTGATATCTGGCTTGCGAAATTAAATATGTATGGAGAAATTATTTGGGAAACATCTTATGATCTTGGTTGGAGTGAAAAGGGGATAAGTGTATTACAACATCCAAGCGGAGATTATATAGTATATGGAAGCAGTGATGAGTTTATTTATTATTTAAGAATTAACCAATTTGGAGATACTATTTGGACTAGAAGTTATCCAATTCCTGAAAACAAAAATATTTCATTTCACAGGTCACTCTCAGGAATGTTGATTGAAAGCATAGATGGTAATTATATTTCAATAGGTAATCTAACAATTAAGTTTAATTCCGATGGAGATACGCTATGGACTAGAAAGTGGTTTGGAGAAGATTTACAACAAACATCCGACAGCGGTTTTATGTGTATTTATGATAAATATATATTTAAAGTTAATAGTCTTGGTTATAAATTATGGCAAAAATCAACAGATTTTCATCTTAAAGCAATTCATTCAATCGGTGATGGTTTATATGTTATTGCTGGGGAGGGTTATTGTCCTCTTTATACAGCAGAGAATGCTGCAATAATGAAAATTGACAGTACAGGTGAGATTATTTGGCAAAAAACCTATATAATGGCAGAAGGGTACATGACTGATAGAGCATATTCTATTACTAATACAAAAGACACTGGAATAATTACCTGCGGAGTATCATATACACCTAGTAGATGTATGTTTTTATTAGAGGTAAATACATTTGGAGATAGTATCTGGTCAAAAAAATATAGGAAAGATGCAAGTGCTTATGGAGTACATATTGAAAATACTAGTGATGATGGATATATAATTGGATGTGGAGGGAATCCACCACTGATTATTAAAACAGATGAAAATGGATGTGTTAACAAAACCAAAATATTATGTGATCAAGAACCTCCTTATTGCTCAGGAACAAATTATACATTATCCGTCAAAACGGAAAGTATTGAATATCATTGGTCAACGGATGAAACCTCAGCTGAAATTGTAGTTTCTCAATCTGGCGAATATTATTGCCAGATTATAGATATTAATGGATGTACAAGATACTCTGATACCATCATTATTCTACCTCAGACTCCATTATCAATTGATCCATCTGATTCCGTTTCAATTTGCGATGGAACTTCAATTATTCTTTCTGCATCACCTGGATTTGTTTCATATGAATGGTCAAATGGAGATTTATCACAGACAACAGAAGTTAATTCCTCAGGTTACTTTTTAGTGGTTGGAATTGATGTTAATGGATGTAGCAATACGGACAGTATTTATGTGGAAGTTATTAATCCTTATCAGAACCAAGAAATCTGTCTTGTAACTGTTGATAGTACCACTAATAAAAACCTGATTGTTTTCAATAAAACATATGATAAGGGAATAGAAGCCTTTAATATTTACAAGGAAACCGATCAAGCAGGAATCTATAACCTAATAGGTATAGTCCCATTCGAAGGATATTCAACATACCTTGATACTAATTCAATTCCATCACAAATATCAGATCGATATAAGATTTCCATTACTGATACTTGTGGAAATGAATCTGGATTAAGCATTGAGCACAGAACAATTCATCTAACTTCAAGTGTTGGTGTTAATAATGAAATAAATCTCTTGTGGAATCCTTATGAGGGATTTACCTATTCAACTTTTAATATATACAGGGGAACATTGCCTGATAACATGAATTTAATTGGAACAGCGCCAAGTAATACCTTTTCATTTACGGATCTAACACCACCAACCGGACAACTGTACTATGTTGTTGAAGTAGTTGCACCTTTTCCTTGTAATCCAGCAAGGAAATCATATACTTCAACCATTTCAAATATTGTTAACAATTCAGCTTATGGTTTTGAGGATATTGGTGAAATGTTCTTTGCAATATATCCTAATCCATTTTCTGATCAAACTACTATTAAATTCAATAATCCATCAAACGATATCTATCTATTTAAGGTATATGATATTACTGGGAATATGGTATTTACAAAAAAGACTGATGATGATCATTTTATTATAAAAAAGGAACAGTTAAAAACGGGTATTTTCTTTCTGGAAATTATTGGTGATAATATTATAAAGAGATATAAACTAATTTCTATTTAAAATGAAAAAACTATTTATTATATTTTCATTAGTTGTAATGCCAACATTTCTATTAAATGCACAAGAATTAAAATCTAATACGTTGAGTTTCAGTGAAATCCTAACACTATTAATCAGAAAGGCGGAAACAAAAGTTAAAGCCTCTGAATTAATCGAAGCCTGCAGAAAGTATAAAATGCAGCAAATGGATGTGCTATCCGGACATCAACTATTTTCCGAGTTTGAATATAGCCAATACAATAAACAATAACAGAATTACCCCTGCAATTACAAACATCCAACTATTGACAACCCGCGATTCTACAATCATATTATAGTCTTCAAAAAGAATTGATGAGGCATTCACATTCCAGAGTACCTTATTACCTTTCGTTGAAAGTGAGTTGGTTTCAGTAATAATTCCCGGTAATTCCACCGTCACTTTATAGTCTTCCATTTCGAAAACACCTACCACAAATTGTATGTTATCATCCAGGTTTTCAAATAGGGTACTATTAAGCGTTTTTAGTTTATGAAAATTGCTGTTATTAGTCCATTCAGCAAGATAATCGACAAACTCAGTTGAGGAATTAAAATCCCAGTCATTAACTTTTAATGCGATACTATCTCTATAAATATCAACCTGATTAGGATCAATAACCGGGCTATTTAGTTGCTCTATACTCTTTTTCAACACGGCAACAATCTCAGCAGTTAGAACTTCTTCTAAATACTCTTCTGCCGTATCTTCAGCTTGTTTAATTTTAGATGAATCACTGCTATTTAAAGCCAGTTTTTTTCCAGTTAACCAAAGCATATCCTCTTTACTGATGTAATCCTTGTAATCAAGTAAGTTAAAAGGATTTGCTGCGCCAATAGTTTCTTTATAAACAACATACGAGTAGAAAAACCCCAATTTTCTCTCCACATTAATATTTCGGTTTAATTTTTTTCTCCAACTGGTATCTACGTTAAACTCCTGATTAAGAAGAGTGCTGTTATTAAAAAATTTGGTATATGTCAATACATAATCTTCACTGCCCGTTGTGTCTTTCTTAAATTCCTTTTCCCATGTATGATCCACCGGATAAGGCAAATCGGGTTTGAAAACTTGTGCTGAATCACCTGTAATAGTAACAATTCTGGTAAACGAACCATCCTTATTAACAATGGTATTAATACTTATTTCCCTACAACTACTAAAAACAATAATTGTGATGAATAAACTAAATATGATATGTATTCTTTTCATGATTTCGAATTTTAATTTGAACACTAATTGTTATTCATTGCAGCAATAGCTTTACGTAATTGATTAATTCTAAAATTATCCATTTCGCTTATAGTTATTGATGATATTCTTGCCAGCATTATTCTGGTTCTGAGTTTAATGTGATTTTGATCATTAGGCTTATCGGTTGTTAATTGTTTAAAAGACACAATCTGGTTATCGGTATTATAGCGTATGAAGTTTCGAATATTTATGTTACTATGTTCGTTTGGTATATTAGATGTAGTATCTTCCAATTTTATGATTTTATCGAGCACAATATATTGCTCAACCCCAAAAATTATCATCAGGCTAACCGAGGCGGCTGCCAGGGTTCTTCTTATTAACCGTATTATTTTACCATTGTTATTGATTTTTGTTGATTTCGGAGTTTGCTCAACATCATCAATAACTGTTAATATATTATTAGTTAGGCCGGCAGGATCGTGCAAACAGGGTTCTTTTTGTATTACTCCAATAATTCTATTTACCGCCATGTTTTCCCTATAATATTCTTTGCAAGAATTACAGGTTTCGATATGAACGGATACTTCTGCACGAGTCAGTTCGTTTTTCTCAAAGACCAATTGGTCAATTTTCTTTTTTATCAACTCACAATTCATCGAATACTCCTTTCGTACGATAAAATTTTAAGCAATTTTTCTTTAATTACTTTTCTGGCATGATATAGATTACTTTTTATGGAAGTTGCCGGCAAATCCAGAACTGCGCTGACTTCGTACGAACTCAGCCCTTGTAAATCTCTTAATACAAATACAAGCTTTTGTTTTTCAGGAAGTGTATCAGAGATCATTCTTATTAGTTGTCCCGTTTCTATATTATTCAGTTGTGTTTCAGGATTATCAGAGCATAAATTTTCAAGCTTTTCATGAAAATCATCAATGTTCACCAAACCTGCCTTTTTAATGGCACGTAGTTGGTCAATTGCCGTATTTGTTACAATTTTATACATCCATGTTGTGAATTTTATATTGGGATTATAAAGTTTCATGTTTTTCCATATTTTTATAAAGCTGTCCTGAACAACATCTCTTGCATCATCTTCATTGCACACTATTCTAAATGCAAGGTTGAAAGCATATTGCTGGTGCTGTATAACAAGATTGCCAAAGGCTTCCTTATCTCCCTTTCTGGCTTTATCTATAATGATTTTACTTTCAATTTGCATCGGCAAAATTTGTAACCCTATATTTGATACGATGAAGATAGTAAAAAGTAAAATAGTTGGTTATGTATTATTTAAGTTGCAAACTTAAACCATGGATGTTATACCAAAACAGTACATAGCCTAATACAAACAAGCCCATGAACATTTTCACAGGCTTGTTTAATATTTCAATGGTAAACTGATTAATTCTTCACAAACTTCTTCAAGGCATTCTGTTTGCCATTGTCAGCGCCCACATAATATAACCCGTTTGGATAATTGCTTAAATCAATTTGCGTATTCATGCCATCAACATCAAATTCATCAATAATTCTGCCAAGCGAATTATAAACTTTAATGCTAACCGTCTCGTTGCTACTGATTACGAGAATGTTCAGTACATTGCTGGCTGGGTTTGGATAAATATTCAAATCAAAATCGTTTCCTCTAACTAAACCGTCAGACCCGCTGCCAAAGTCCGCCGTGTAATCCTCAACTTCTCCGTTAGAGAATGTACCACAGGATGAGGGTGAGCTACCATTTTTCATGGTAATCCGCATCCTGGTCTGTCCTGATGCATCAGAAGGAATACTGATTGTTCCTGTAACAGCTGATTTTTTGTTGTTTGCGACAAAGACCTGTTCACCGGAATCGTCAAAATCACCATCGCCGTTGTAGTCAATCCAGATTCTCCAAAATTCACGTTGTGCTTTGCCTACAAAATGAGGAGTAAGTGTTATGTTATTAGATGAACCTGGTGCTAAGCCAATTACCTGACCAGTAAAGTCTGAGTACAGAGAGGCTCCGGAAGGATTTGAAAACGTAGCAATGTCAACCTGTGCAATCCAGTCAAGTGCATTGCTGTTGCTTTGCGATGAACAATACGTACCACCAGTAACAACTGTAATGTAATCAGCAATAGTTTTAGTGTCGGAGCCTTCATTATTTGTGGCTTTCAGACTTACCGCATAAGAACCTTCAGTATCATAAGTAACAATAGGATTTTGATCAGTACTTGATGAAGGTGTTCCTCCCGTAAAGGTCCATATCCAGGAAATAGGGCTATTTAAAGACAAATCAGTAAACTGAACACTGTTGCCGACACTTACTGTTGTGGGTGTTCCTGAGAAGTCTGCAACTGGTGGTTGAGGAATGGGTATACTAAATAGCAAAGTATAGTCTTCCACTTCTCCATACGAAAAATGCTCACAAGATGCGGGTGTTGCATTGTACTTCATTGAAACGCGCATCCTGGTCTCACCAGTCAAACCCGAAGGTATGCTGATACTTCCTGATACAGTGTTTTTCTTTCCATTGGCAGCAAATACTTCTTCTCCGGTATCTGTAAAGTCACCATCCATATTGTAGTCAATCCAAACTCGCCAGAATTCCCTTCTTGATTTTCCAGAGAATCCGGGGGTCAGCGTAAGGTTGTATGACTGTCCGCTTTCAAACGAAATTGAAGGGGAGGTGTGGTCTCCATACCCACCATCTGAACCTGAATTATTCGAAAATGTACCCAGATCAACTTTTTGTATCCACTCCTTTGAAACATTACTTCCTGCAGAAGTACAGTAACTTACAACAAATTCAGTAACGTCAATGTAACTGGTTTTGGTGAGGTCATCGGAACCAGCACTGTTTGTTGCTGTGAGGCTAACATCGTAAGTACCAATGGCAGGATAAGTAACATCAGGGTTTTGTAATGTGCTGCTGGCAGGATTTCCGCCGGGAAATGACCATAACCAGGAAGTGGGGTAGTTGGTGGACTGATCGGTAAAAGTTACTGTTTGTCCTTCCATTACATTAGTAGGATCTCCTGAGAAATCAGCAACTGGAGAAACCAGTATGGTACAATAACCATATTCATCCAAAGGCCCTAACCCCGGATCTGAATCGTCACCATCGGGCTCATCAGGACAACTGCAAGTAGCTGGTTTTTCACCCAATCCCCACCAATAATATCCGTCACCATCACTATCCTCGCAAACTACGTCATAACTTTGCACAAGGCTTTGTACTGGTGTTAAAAGAGCATGTGTCCAGTTAATATTTGTAATATTTGTTTCCACATAAACATATCCATTATCGCCCCAATTAGTACCCCAACTGTTTTTAAATATCCATACTATTTCCCCAATCAGGGGGTCTCCTGCTCCTACTGTTTTCCAATATGTATTCAGGTTTAAATCTCTGTAGAAAAATATATCCCCTTCTTCTACTACCTGGTATCCGGGCAATACCATCGCATGCCACCAGTCGTCAAGACCTCCACTAATTGGACCTCTTTCAATGATCATCCTTTTTAAATCATCATCGGTTCTTGGGTATTCAGAAGAAGGGAAAGGAATCCTTCCACCAATTTTAATTAGTTCGTATGGATCTGTCCCTTTATTTGCACATGGTTGGTCAGTGGCAGTATATGGGAATGTTCCTTCATCAACTACTCCTGTGGTGGTAATATAATCTAAAGCTCCGTATGGCCAACCTCCACCACAACTGCCCGCACCACTGCACGATAAAACATCCTGCTCTGATAAATCCAGATTCAGGTGTTGATTAAAATAGAGATTAACCAGCGCCTCGGTAGCACCGGTCGCAGCAAAAGCCCAGCAAGAGCCGCACTGACCTTGATCGGTAACAGAGGTTATCCAGTTTTGCCCGTGCCTCTCTCTCCAGTCCCAATTATCAACCATTAAACTGGTTTCCCGTGATGATGATGAGGTAGCAGTTTTAATTACTCCACCAACATAATATTCAAATCCTAAAGGAAAAGTACTTTGTCCGTATAGTTTTTTTCTTTCGGCATAGGTCATTTCTGAAACACTGGTCGGTCCGGCAACCCAGCTTAATCCTTTAGCCTTCAGGTTTTTATTAATTTCAATTATTTTTTTTATGTTTTGAGCCTGCTTTTTCTCCTTTTTTACCATTAGTACATCTGTGCCAGACTTCATTCCGGATGCATAAGTAAAACTGTTTATTGTAATTGTAGCATCAGTAATTTCAACTCTTACCGAGTGCGGTTTAACTGAATTCAGAATAGAGGTTTCTTCACAAATTTTATCCACAGAAAATGACAAATCAGGTTCCAAAAGCGAATAGGCTTCATAGATTAGGTGTTCCTCGTAATTTTTATCAACAAGAATTACCCTGACTAAACTTTTATCATTCTCAAGCGAAATATTGGCATTTAATGCCAGTCCGAAAATCGTTGACACATCTTCATCAAACGGAAAGATTTCGTTTTCCGTTGTAAAGGTTTGATTAATTTCTATCGTTTCAAGATCAGTACCTGACAAAACGAATCCTTGTAAAGCATTTTGGCTAAATGAGAATTGATAACTTAATGTAATTATCAAAATCCCAATCAGAATTTTAATTTTTTTCATAGCATTTAATTTTATTGAGATTAAAATCACTTTTCAAATCTATGATAATAAAAACTTGCTGTTGTTCATTTGTGAGGAACACCAAATGAACCCACTGTACATTGAAAA
>JAGLWB010000422.1 GCA_023133655.1 Bacteroidales bacterium | reverse complement strand
CCAATTATCCGCCCTGATCAAAGAACTGAATATCGGCTCAGAATATATAATTGACAGTTTCCCTATACATACTTGTGATAACATCCGGATAGCTAATTCAAAACTAATCCAGGGTGAAATCTATAGGGGCAAGAAAGTTTCAATGCGTAGATATTTCTATGGATATAATGTGCATATACTTTCTACTGCTGATGGAATACCTGTTGAATATACATTCTTGCCGGGGAGATCTCATGATTCAAATGCCCTAAAGCAAATGCCCCTCTTGGTTGCTGCAGGAAGCATAATCTATGCTGACAATGCTTATACAAATTATGCTATTGAAGATATGTTAAAAGATGCTGAAAATATTGATCTACTTGTAGCCAGGAAATCGGATTCAAAAAGAAAGCACGAACCATATGTTGAGTATTTAATCTCAACATTGAGGAAAAGAATCGAAACAATGTTCAGTGAAATATCAAATTTTTTCCCGAAGAAAATCCTTGCTGTAACTGAGTTTGGGTTTATCTTAAAGGTCGTGATTTTTATTTTCGGTTATGCAATTTCAAGAACAATTATATAAGTAGCAACTTGAGTTAATTAGTTTAACACCTAATTCACACTAATAACAGAATTCAATGAATCAGGGAATAATCAACAACGTTTTTATATCCATCTTTAATTTTTTCCATAAGGATTTGATCCAGATCAACGATTATTTCTTTGAAATTTTCTTGCATGGCTATGTTTAACTCTTCATACGGATCCATTTTGTATATCTATATTGATATATCCAAAACATTCTTACGTTCTTCCCAATTCATCCCTGCACATTCTCCCATACTTCCGGTAGTTACAATTGCACCATTCCCTTTTGAAAGTCCTTCTGTAATAATATATTTTACATGTTTTTGCAATCTTTCCTCAGCCATTTCGCCAGTGTCAGTTTGAGGTGTAGCCAATATTGCAACTACTCCCTTGAGTTTTTTTGTAATTCATTAGGTGTTATCATTTGAAACTGTTATAATATTTCGAAACACTAATGTTCAACTATATAGAAAATATTATACCTCAGTATTTTATTAAATCTTTTTCTCTGGCTCTCAATCTTAAATCCCCCTGACCAGTGGTCAACCAAAGGATGCCGGGCTCCGGTTCAAAAATATAGGAATAGGAAAGCCGGGCTCCTTTCTTTCTGGCAATGACGACTGGTTTGCTCCATGTTTTACCTTCGTCTTCAGAAAAAGCGATGGACAGTTCTTCTCTGTGCCAGCTTCCTGCAATCGCAGATGTTCTGCCTCCGGGAGTACCTCCTCTTCTCGCAAAATCATTTTGCCCTTCAGGATAAAGCCTGTTCCACATAAGTACAAGACGACCGCTGCTTAGCCTGGTTATATAACCTGGTGAATTGCTGCTTTCAATTTTGCTGGGCCAAATATACCTCCATGTCAAGCCGTTATCATCTGAATAAGCATCCCAGAACCTGTCCCAGGGTGTACGCATCAACATCCATAGCCTTTCATCTTTCAACTGTGTCAACGTTGCCTCAAAAGCGCCATCATGCCGGCCATGACCACCCAGATCAATGATATTACTTCTTTGCCATGTTTTCCCATTATTAGATGAAACATATGTACAAGTAACATTCCGACCCGGATTAGGGACCAGTCTCTGAATAGGAATAACGATATTACCATTTTTTGTTTGGATTATGCTTATGTTAGAACCACAATATCCTTTAAAAATCCTTTGCCGGTCCACCCATGTTTTTCCTCCATCCAGACTTCTAATACTCCAAACGTCCCCCCGAGCTTTACTAATTTCATATGCCTCATCTTCGAGGCTGTGAACATCAGCCCAATAATCGAATTTTTTCATTAGTTCTGTGTCCTTATAAACAATTACGATTACTCCATCACGAGTAAAGATGGGCAATCCGTCTTGTGGACGACCCGGCCCGGGTTCATCACAGATCAATACCGGCTCAGACCATGTTTTACCACCATCTCCTGATATGCGGGTTTTCCCATTGACAAATGTCATTAAACTGTTGTCCTTAAGCTTCACAAACCTGCGACCCATATCATCCGGTAATTTATCACAAACGGGATGAATCCATAGAAGTGAATCGTTCAATGATTTTTCATGAAATATTTCTCTTTCAAGCCTGGTATCATCTCTTCCAAAAGATGAATGGATTAACGTAATTGCAACTGAAAGAATAAATAATACTCTTTTACTTTTTTGAAATGACCTTTTTAAATTCCAATACATTTCCTCGATTTTTTTTAATTTCATAATGCCTCCATATTTTATGTTTAGATTCAGATATTAAAAAGGATTAAACCCATTAAACCAGTCACTCAGTTGTTTCAGGTTATCTGTGCCTCTGCCACCACCACCGTTTAATGAAACAATAACTGGATAGTTTTCGTTTGGTTCATGATTTATCGGTTTCATGAGCCTGTAAGGCATATCATTTCGAATGTGGGCTTCATGAAGTTCGACAACCCAGTCAGCCATGTCGTCTAGAGCGATAAAAAGCACATTGGATTTCTGAACTGCTTCCGAACAGGAATACAACAAGGTCAGCACCAGAAGTAGAACATAGTAAATTAACTTTCTTTTCATGTGTTGAATTATATTTTGCATTGTAGCATGAATTATTAATTTATTTATCGACAGCAAGCTTTCTCAAATCTCAATTCATTAATTCGATGGTTACCTTGTCCAGCGAAGGATAACGGTCTCCATTATCAGACTGGAAAATACACCGGTATTGTATGTATTGATCTCCCGGATCTACCTGGAATTTATATTCATTCTCATTATTCAAAGGTATCCATTTACTTGTTTCAAGAGATGGTTTATCCTTCGATAACCTGATACTGAAAAAAAGTTCTGATCCACCTTCGGGAATGTCGGCAATGAATTTGACTATTCCGCGATCCTTTCCTTTTTTGAAGAAATGAATTGATGATATATACTCTTCCTGGTATGTTCGGTTATAGATATGTCCTATATCGGTTCTATGGATATAATGTGGTCCAACGGTAGGAAGAAATTGTATTTCAGGTTTTTTAAAACGTCTTCCGTCATTGTAAAATACTTGTGATTCTGTAAAGTGACTTCCGTTCTTCGTGTGATTGGCCACCAATAAATCCATTAATCCATCATGGTTAAAATCTGCAGCAAGGGCATCGTGACCCCCATCCTGCATGAAGTCTGTCCTGTTTGTATCATGAAATCCTGAATCACTGTTCCAGAACAAGTGGGCCGCTACCGACTCCCGGGTATTTCCAAAATGATAAGCAGGTAAGAACACATCGAGATATCCGTCCTGATCCCAGTCGGCCACAGTAATGCCAATACCGTCATCACCTAGCAGACGCTGGGCATTGGTAGCATTAAACCCATCCGGGCTTCCCCAAAAAATATAAGTACCATAATCAAAATATAGCGAGGGAGATAGTTTGTGGCTGGTCACCAGGAGATCAAGCATACTGTCGTTATTCAGATCAGCTGTGTTTATGTCCGAGGGATGTGGGATGGGCCACGAAGTGCTGTTCTCAGATGAAAATCCATTTTCACTGCCCCACAGAACGATGACCTTATGGTTCTCCTGCAAGGCGATGGCTATATCCATATATCCGTCTTTATTATAGTCGGCTGATACATTTTGAATTGGTCTCCCGGATAAAGGGATGAATTCCCGGTTTTCCCTTAAGAAGCCAGTCTCACCACCGTGCCATATCGCCAAACCTTCAGGATCACCGTTTGGAGATATTTCCTTGGTGCTGACAATATCCAGAAAACCATCATAATTAATATCGGTCACTTCCAACCCACGTACAGCAAACTCATTTACGACCTTACGACGACTGTCTTCAAGGCCGGTTGAATCACCCCAGAATAAATTAAAACCGATTTCAGGATGGTATTCTTTTGTAGCGTGAACAATTGACAACTGGATCATGTCTGGATAACCATCATCATTTAGATCGGCCCCATAACTGCAATATGCTGAGCGCATGGTATATGTTGAAAACAGTGTCGTGTCAAAACCATCAGGCCCTCCCCAGTATATCCCGATGGGAACGTCCTCATTTAAGCGTCCTGTCCTGCCATTGCAGAAAACTATTCTGTTTGAAAGATCATCGGTACCCTGAGCAAGCACAATTTCCCCTACTTCCGATGTAGGGATCCTTATGTCCGACAAGGTAAATTCCCGACGACCTTTGCCTATCAGGATAAAGGAATTCCCTTGAAAAGTTTCTTTCGTCCTACTGATACCAGCGATTATGTCATTGAAATTATCGCCATTGATGTCAGCAGTGGCTATAGAAGAGATAAAAGGCAGGTTGATAACTGTTGGAGCAGCGCTGTCGAAATTACTATCACCTGCCCCCCAAAAGATACAGAGGCTCTCATCTTCTTTTTCACTATCTACTATTACTATGTCAGTATTGCCATCCTGGTCAAGGTCATCCAGTCCAAAATTTGTGGCAGCTGAAATCGACAATTTGTTGAGTTTATATTTCTGATCATGAAGATCTTCAGTTATAATATAAAGGATATCTGAATATTTATTACTTCCTTTGTTGGTAGTAGGGTTATTTCTAACTTTCTGGCTTGTACCTCCTGAAGCAAACAGATCCAATTTATTATCTTTATTCAGATCATAGATAAGTAGCCTTCCAGCATGATCCACTTTCAGATCAACAGTAGTAGTATTTTTTTGACAATATAATTCAGTTTCCTTGTTCCCTGTCAGGGATTGACCTCCATTATTCCAGTAAATCATTATCTGACCCGGGCCATTGAGCAGAAATACCAGATCAATCAACCCGTTTTGATCCATGTCTTTCACCTGCATGTCGACCGCCCTGTCCACCACAATATCGGATGCATTGTGATGCATATATCCATGTTCACTGCCCCAATAAATCCTTGCAACAGCTTCGGGTCCATCTAACGGGGACCACCTCGTTCCGTTCAATACAATTATCTCCGGCCATTTGTCTTGATTCAGATCTGCAACCTGTACAGTGACTGCATCTATAGTAATCAGACCCGTTTTACGTTCATTGACCCACCCTGCTTCTGTCCCCCATAGAATGGTGAGATATCTTCTCAGGCTAACACCGTTGGCATTTGGCAAAATGACGATATCCACGTGCTGATCCATGTTCAGATCGGCAACAACCGCATCAATGCTTCCTTCTACCGGCAATTCTTCTATATGTCTTTTGTCACCCTTTTTGCTAAGATGGAGGAATGTTGCCGGTGTATTATAAAATACATTATGAGAAGAGTTTACAGGAAAGTCAATATAACCGTCGCTGTTAAAATCAAAGCGGTTGATGGTCTTTATTGTTCCTTTCTTCGTTACATATAGGTTTCGACCAGCAGCATCAAATGTACCATCATGAAAATCTTCAAAACTTTCTTCAACCCATATTGTCGTTGTATTGTTTTGACCATACAATTTAGGTGAAAGAACGAAACAAGCGATCAAAATGATATTTAATGTTCTGTATGCTTCATGACGTAGTAACAGTGAAATTTCTGTCAACATTTGTAAATGTTTATAATAGTGCTGTGAAATTGTTACAGGCTTAAGTACTTTGCCATTTACCAGGTATCTCTATGAAAATAGGAGAAGGAACTTCAATTACACATCCGTGAAAAAGCAGGGAAATAATAAAAATCTGAGCAATCCCTGCAATACATGAAAACTTATTTTTTTTCATTTCATTTTTATTTATTGAAATGCACAATTGAAAAGACTTTTTAATACTTGCCAGCCTGATATTCCTGAACCAGATGATGGAGTCTGGCCTCAGTATCGACATATTCCGGAATTCCGGCTACATTTTCAGATGGGATCACTGATCCCTGCATTGAATATAATTCAGGATACTCAAATGAACTGATAGTGACATTATACCAGGCCGTATATCTCCAGGCATCGGTTCGCACGGAATATCCCATGTGTGATACCGGTTGCCTTCCCCCGATGGCAGCTTCGTACGGCCTGGCGAACTGGTTGAAAGCAATGTTTTTCCATTCACCAGCCGGATCCATTAAAAGAGGCTTTAAGCTGACACCCGAAAGATTTCCACTGGGAAGGATCCCACACAGATCGATCAGGGTCGGGTAAAGATCGACGGATTCAATAATTGCATCACATGTTGCACCGGAAGTACTTACTCCCGGGGCAGAGATGATTACAGGCACACGGGCAGCGATCTCAAAATTAGTGGATTTGCACCATAAATCCTGTTCCCCAAGATGGTAACCATGATCCCCCCATAATACAATTATCGTATTCTCTCTAAGACCCAGTTCATCCAACGCATTTAACACCTTCCCGACTTGGGCATCCACATAACTTACACATGCGTAATAAGCATGCCGCAACTGTGTTTCCTTTTCAACCGAAAGAGGACCCGTATTAGGAATGTCTGTATACCCCCGCAACTCCTGCGAGTTATGAAAGGCAATTTCAGGAGCATTTTCAGGCCTTTCCCTGTTTTGGATAAATTGAAACTCATCACCATCGTATAAATCCCAGTATTTTTTTGGTGCACTGAACGGTAGGTGAGGCTTCAAAAATCCAACTCCCAGAAAAAAATTCTTGTCCTGATCTTTGATTTCGCTCAGGAAGCGAATCGCCTCTTTCGTAATTTTACCATCCCAGTAAGCAGTGTCGTGAACCTCAGCAGATTCCGTTGAAGCCGCCTTACCACCTGCCCGGTTTTCCGGTAAAACATATTGCTCCATTTTGATCCCCGTTTCGTATAACTCAGGCCTTGTCCATGAAGCAGTATCGTTATAGCCTTTTGCGAAATGGAATATTTTCCCGATACTCATCGTTTCATAATTACTTAACTTGAAAATCTGGGGAAGTGTTACCACATCAGGCCTGGTATCCCGGAAATGTGTAGCATGATTTGTCACTTTCACTTCGTCAGGCCGCAAACCCGTCAGCATGCTGGTCCGGGAAGGGGCACATGACGGGGCCTGCGTATAGGCCCTGCTGAATACAACTCCCTGTTTTGAGAGCCGGTCAATGTTTGGAGTAATCACCAGTGAGTCACCATAACACCCAAGGACGGGCCGCAGGTCATCCACCGCGATGAACAGGACATTTACCTTTTTATCTCCTGCTGAAACGGCAGGGTTGCAATTCGAGCAAACAATTGAAATTATTAATAGGCATATCAAAGAGACCCAACTGCTTACCTTTTTTGGACATTCTTTTATGAACCGGCGAACATACATCATTTTAAAGTTATTTAAGGTTTATTATTGATATCGGTGGCGTTAAAATACTCCGGATAATACCACATTTCTTTCTTAATATATTCTCCCGTGGCCCAGCATGAGTCTAATTCAGCGATAAATTTTTGCAGGTTACCATCGTATCGCAGGGGATCATTCGACCGCTCCTTCCATTGTACCAATTCCCCTTGCAACTCTTCTAAAATATTCAAGGAGGATGGATCACGAGCCAGATTATGAAATTCGAATGGATCATTTTCAAGGTCATACAGCTCATATTCCGGAGGTTCCTTCAGGATACTGTACGCATCCCTCACGTGTAAGGAAGATTGTTCCAGCTGTTGATAAAAGGCCTCAATATTGATAAACTTGTCCAGTGTAAACTGGTATCCCGGGTTGATCTCATCGGGAAGAAGGTTTTGAATGAGTTTGTATCTTGAATTCCTAACTGTCCTCTGGGGATAGAAATTATGGCCGGAATGCAAATGGAACTCGGTGAAAAGGTGTTTTCTCCATTCCGGATTCTGTCCTTTAATAAATGGTAATAACGATCTGCCAGGCAGACCCAGGATCTGTTCAATCCCGCATATTTCAAGAAGGGTTGGGAACAGGTCTATCGTTGAAACCAGCTCGTTATTCACTTGTCCTGCAGGAGATTTATCCTTGATCTGGGATAGGATTTCACCGGGACAGTACATGATCAGGGGTATTTTGGTGCCCCCTTCATAGGAGGTTCTCTTTCCCCTGATGATATCCTGCCCGTGGTCTCCCAGGTAGATGATAAACGTATTTTCCTTTTTCCCGGATTCATCCAGTTTGTCCAGCAACATACCAATTCCCGCATCAAGCCGCATGATACAGTTGTAATAATTGGCAAGTTGTTCCCTGATAAACTCCGTTTCGACCCCGATTTCAGGCAGGACTTCAACATCACCAGCTTCGAGGGGATCTTCGGGAAGGCCACCGGCCTGTTTTATAAACGGGCGGTGTGCGTCCCTATAATTAACCATTAGAACAAAGGGATCCTCTCCGGAAGAAATGAATTTAAGTGCGGTATCTGCTACGGCACTCACGTCCCTGTTACTGAATCCTCCTTTTATCCTTGAGTGATAATCCAGCGGGAAAGAGGATTCCGGGTTGACATGGATTTTCCCGATCACCCCGGTCCTGTACCCGGCTTTTTTCAGTTCGCTGAAAATGTTCGGAAATGAATCGTGATACATTGTAAAGTTGTGGGTCGCCAGTCCGATCTGGCCGTTCTGGTGGGGGTAAAGTCCCGTAAAAATACTCGACCTGGATTGACTACAGCCTGCCTGGGTTACGTAGGCACTTGAAAAAAGGATGCCTTCCGAGGCCAGTTTATCCAGGTTAGGTGTTTTACAATATGGATCCCCGTAACAACTTAATTGGGGACCGTTATCCTCTGAGGTGATCAGAAGGATATTAGGTCTTGTACCTCCCGGTGTTCCCCCGGGGGAAGAACAGGAAATCAGCGAAATGCCTATAAATAAGGCCTGGAGAATCTGTCTGAGTCTATTAAGTTTTTTCATTGTTCTATGTATTAGGTCATTAATCCTGTGTATATAGTTTTTAATATTCCAGGACAGTTGCTTTGTATTTGATCCTGTTTCCATATATCATTGATTCTTGAAATAATCAACGACGTTTTGATATCCATCAGAGATTCTTTCCATAAGGACCTGATCCAGATCAAGGATTATTTCCTTAGATTTTTTTTCAACGGCCAGATTAACCTCTTCACCCGGATCGGTGAAATGATCATATAGCTCCCTTGCGAAAGCCTCTCCCGTTTCAATCCGGATCCATTTTGTATACCTGTATTGATCTGTCCGGATTGAATATCCCATATAATCCGGTTGTTCCTTATAGTAACCAGGCCGCGGGAATTGGCTTATTGCCGGTTTATCCCATTCTACTTCCGGATCTTCCAGTAATGGTTTCAGACTCTGACCGTCAAGACCTTCCGGGATACCGAATCCACAAACTTCGGCCAGGGTAGGATAGATATCCACTAATTCTACAATGGCATTGATTTTCGTCCCGGCAGTTTTCTGATCCGGTAAACAAATGATCAATGGCACCCTTGTGTCAAGTTCAAAATTTGTGGTTTTGCACCAGAGGTTATGTTCGCCAAGATGATAACCGTGATCGGCCCAAAGTACGATTACTGTGTTCTTATCAAGATTTAGCCGTTTTAATTCATGTATCAGTTTACCTATTTGCGCATCAACATAGCTGACAGCAGCATAATAGCCCCATCTTAGTTGGGTAGCTTTTTCCGGACTAACCTCCCCAACATCCGGCATATCCGTATAACCTCTTAATTCTTTCCAGTTATGCAATGATATTTCAGGCACTCCATCTGGCGGAATAGGATTTAATATTGGCGGGATTTTTTCCGGCTTATACAAATCCCAATATTTTTTGGGAGAGCTAAAAGGCAGGTGGGGGCGGCGGAAACCCACTGCAAGGAAAAATATCGAATCCTTAATTTCATTTAATATTTCAATGGCCGCCTGACATACCTTACCATCAATATATGAAGTATCGGGAACATCCGCCATTTCAGATGCAACTGCTTTAATTTTTCCTGTGCAATTTATATCCAGCACATATTTATGCCCCCTGCCGTTCTGTGTAACATGTAATCTGGATGGAGCCGACCACGACTGCGGGTCTTTTGCCTTTAGCGGATCATGGTAAATTTTGCCAACCGAGCGGGCATAATAACCATGTTTTTTAAAGTATTGGGGCAACGTAACCACATCCGGTATGTTTTCCCTGAAATGAGTATGAAGATCCCATACACCAATCTGATCCGGTCGCAAACCAGTCATAATTGAAGCCCTGGAAGGAGCACAAACAGCCTGCTGGCAATAAGCTCTTGAAAATAATATACCATTCGATGCCAGTTGATCAATATTTGGCGTTACAGCAACCGGATCTCCGTAGCAGCCCAGATTAGTCCTCAGATCATCCACCGCGATGAACAAGACATTATACTTTTGCCGGTTATCTTTTTTAGCGTCCGGTGATCCACAATCAGATACTAAAAATGGAATGACCAACAATATAATCAGGCATTTCCTTACGAAACCAGCATGAAGATTTTTCATCTTTAAAATGGTTTTAATGGTTTATCTTTGTCTGAAAGCTTATCATTCCCATTGGTCAACCATTCCAGATCAAAGGAAACAACTGACATGTGCGTATTTTGATAGTGACTGCCGGTTCCGGAGATAGACCCACCTTCGTAGAATACATGAATCATCCCATCGGGTGTAACCGCTAGATCAGAATAACCTGCAATACCGGGATCGATAACTTTTGATACAGGCCAGGTATTCCCCTCGTCATAACTCATTCGAATAGTGAGATTGGTCCGATGGCGGTTTCTTGCGGATCGGGATGTGGAGGATTTTTTTCTTACCCACGGATCGTGCCGGCTATCAGGATTACAAAACAGAATCCTGTTTTTCGACTGAAACGGTTGCCGGCTGTACCTGCACATACTTCCAAAACAGATCGGTTCAAAAAACGCATCGGCAAACACCGGGATTGACCATTTGGTTGCACCATCTTCGCTACAAGTAAACAGGCGCCGGTAATTGATAGACTCATTCCTTGAATTAAATAAAACCCGCCCATCAACCAGTTGTATACATGATGTTTCATTTGGGATAACAGTGGTATCATTGTCAGGAACAGCTACATCACCGGCTTTCCAGGTTAACCCATGATCATCGCTGTAAACTGAAACAACAATGGAAGGACGATGCCTCCGGCGATTGGTGTCTCCCCCATCAGAAAGCCAGAAAGGAACGACGAGGCGTCCGTTCGTAAGTTGAATACCATGGCCAGGCCCCGGCGCCAGAACAACCCAGGGGTAAATATCCTTAAATGCATCTATTGTTTCAGTAATATCTACAGGTTCAGACCAGGTTAAACCATCATCTGCAGATTTCATATAGTAACACCTGGCATAATCAACCTGGTAAAGCAAATGAACTTCACCGGTAATATAATCAACTATGGGCATAGCATTATCACTGGGAATACTGTCATTGTGTACCAGCTGTTTTAATGGCTCCCATGTTTTACCGCCATCAGTACTTCTTCTCATTACAATATCGATGGGATCCCAATCGCCTCCCCTTCCTTTACGGGCTGCACAAAAGGCAAGAAGGGTCCCTTTTTGGGTAGAGGCCAATGAAGCTATACGATAAATGTGGTAGTCATTGGTGCCGGCTTCAAACAGGATCTGGAATCTGTGGAAACCGGATTCCTGTGCTAAACACATATTTGACGTAGCCAAAAAAAACATTGAAAAAAGAAATACGATCTTTTTTTTCATAGTTATTATTTTAAGTTTTTTAACTCTTCCTACTATTTCTCTTGTTCACCAAATTTCGAAATGGTAGATTTTCTAAACTCTTCCTCTGCCTGATTAAATCCGGCAAGAATCTCATCAGTGTTTTTACCAGAGGTACTGCGTGCTGACTGAATCATTGTTTTACACTCGTTTGAATCCATAAAACGGGCAGCCTCCAGAATTTTTTCCTGGTCTTCGTCAGGGATAATCAAAAATCCATGTTTATCTGCATGGATAAGTTGACCCGGCAAGACCTTTCTGCCAAAAACTTCTACTTCGCAGTTCCACCTTATTGGTGTACTCCATGCATGCCCCACACAAACTCCCCGTGCCAGCGCTTTAAAACCGGCGTTGTTCATTTCATCAGTATCACGAATACCTCCATCGGTTATAGTGCCAATACAACCCAATGCTCTGTGTATATTGCTGTTTACTTCTCCCCAAAAGGCACCATAAATTACAGGTTTATCCAGATCCTGTACCACCACAATCTTTGGCCCGGCAACAGATGCAATATATTCTCTATATTGTTTCCAGGAATCAGGATTACTTTTTAAATGCATCCTGTTTCCCGGCTCTATCACCACTGTAACAGCATATCCCACCATGGGCCCTATGTATGGCAAATAATCATTAACCGGTTCAAGATTAATTCCATCACGGCTGATATCTTGATTGGTAATTTGTTCCCAGCCATTATATATCGTCGGAGTATTCCAACGTTTTAATTCTAATAATTCTGCATGAGAAATTTTTTGACCCATTGTACGATATATTATAAAAGTTTATGATTTCTGTATAAAATTCTCCTGAGTTTTTCGTCCTTTTCATGTGTTGCATGTCATAAAAATGCAAAAACTTCCTTTCGTTCAATCCCTATACTTCCATTCCCTGGCTGCCTGGTACATGGCAACAATGTTTTCTGTGGGAATATCAGCCTGGAAATTATGTGTAGGTCCCACAAAATACCCACCATCCTTCCCCATAATATTCAAAATTCTGATTACTTCATCCCTGACTTCTTCCGGAGTTCCATTTGGCAGGACCTGTTGTTCATCAATTCCTCCTGAGAAACACAGTTTGCTGCCATATCTTGTTTTCAATTCATGCGGATCCATGCCTCTTGCTGTTATCTGGACGGGATCCAGTACGTCCACTCCACTTTCGATCAGAAGGGGTATCAAATCTGCAACACCTCCACAGGTATGTAAATAGATAATTGATTGATGTTTCTTGGGGATCTCAGACATTTTCACAAGTGATGGCTGAATAAACTCTTTCCATTGTTCTATGCCAAAGAGCAAACCCTGCTGGGATCCGTAGTCTTCACCAATTCTGAAAAAATCAATCCGGTTCCCGGCCACTTCATACAGTTTTTCAATGTATGATAAATAAAACTCCATTATATGACCGGTCAGGGCATGATAGAAATCTGGATTCATCAACATGTCCATCATGGCTCTTTCCATCCCGATGAGATCCTGGATCACCGTCAATACACCGGGCGAACTGTCAATATAAGGTGCGGTCATGATCGCATAGTCCCTGTAGTTTTTGAGATCGCCTTCGATGGTTGAAAAATCGAACCAGTCAGGTGTTGGCCAGGGATAATCGTCAAGAGCTCCCGGATCGCTTATATTCTGCAGGGGGAATGCAACGGGTTCCCAGTGACCCCCGTGTCCTGCCGGGACATATTTATATTCAACACTAAAAATGTTTTTTCGGAGGCCTGTTTTGTTGTCTTCCAGTAATGGACCAATATATTCCGGTCTGATCCACCGGAAATCAATTTCGAGGAATTCAAGCAACTCATCCCTTGTATCCAGTTTGAGATCCTTCAACAGTCTTTTCTCCACAGCTGGCACATCCCTGTAAAACAGGGGGACCCTGTCAGGCATCCGGTGTCTCATGGCGGTATAAACGCGTTCTTTTGGAGTCATTTGTCAGAACTTTTTTCCACCCTGAATAATACTTCCAAGGAGAAATAATAGATACTTTATTGCACTCAGTGCAGAACTGAACTTGATTTTCATTTTTTATGCAGTTATTGATCTACTTTTTAACATAATCAGGATTTGCTTCAGGCATCTGGGCATTCACGCTCTCCCTCCATCCGGCAAGCATTTGCTGAAGTTTTTCTGCCATTTCAGGATTCACTTCGGCCAGGTCATTCTTCTCCTCGATATCATTTTTAAGATCATATAGCTCCAAACGCCCGTCCCCCAGGAATTCAATCAATTTCCAGTCATGATACCTTACAACTCCACAGAGGCTGGTATAATGCGGGTAATGCCAGTAAAGAGCTTCCCTGTTCAGCTCACTCTCATTCTTTATGAGAGGCAGTAAACTGAGCCCGTCAAGATGTTGTTCAGGTTTCAGTGGCAAATCGGCCATTTCCAGCATGGTCGGATAATAATCATTGCTGATTACGGGAAAATCTGAGACCGAGCCGGCAGTGGTTACACCCGGCCATTTGATGATCAGGGGAACCCTGATGCCTCCCTCATAGAAATTGCCTTTGTGTCCCCGGAACGGATAATTCGTGGTCCATTGACGGTGACCCCCGTTATCAGAAGTAAAGATAATAATGGTATTATCTGCCAGGTCCAGATCTTCGAGCTTTCTCAATAGGGCACCCATGCTCTGATCCACACTTTCGATCATGGCTGCATACTCCGGGTGGATATGGCCCTTCAGGGTATCCCCGGGCTGATTCATGTATTTCTGAATAAGACTGTCTTTTGCCTGTACAGGTGTATGCACGGCATAATGAGCGAAGTAAAGAAAGAACGGCCTTTCTTTATTCTCTTCAATGAACCTGACAGCCTCCACGGTCAGGCGATCCGTCAGATACTCGCCGGGAACGCCGTCGGGCAGCGTATTCCATTCCAGCCACGGATACCCTTCGGTCATTCTCCACCTGTTATAATATGGATAAAAATAATTCTTGGTGGCACCATGCCCGTCTCCTGCAACGTTTATATCAAATCCCTGATATTCAGGGAAGTATTCGGGTTCATCACACACATGCCATTTGCCGATGGAAGCGGTCGCATACCCTGCAGGCTTCAGTGCCTCGGCAATAGTAACTTCCTCCAGCGGAAGATTCATAACATAATCAGGATCTTTCAGGGGGGTGATCTTCCCTTCAGAGGCCTGGCGTTTGTATGATATGATGGGGATGGGAGCGGTAATATGCAGGCGGCCGGCGTATTTACCGGTCAGAATGCTCGCCCTGGTAGGAGAGCATATTGTGCTGCCAGCATAGGCACTGGTGAATTTCATCCCCTCATCTGCCAGACGGTCAATGTTGGGAGTTTCATAATAATCACTGCCGAAGCAGCCCACATCACTGTAACCCAGATCATCCACGAGGAAAAAAATAAAATTAGGTTTTGGGTATTCCGTCTTACAACCCTGAAATAAAATCAGGATAAATAAGACCCGGGCGATGCTTTTCATCAATGAAAACCAGGAGTTTTTCATATTTTATTTGCTTCAATTAAACTATAAATTGTCTGCTTGTATTTCTATCAGATCATAAAGTTCATTTCAAATTATAAAGTTCAGCAACCGGGATACGCGTCAGCTGTACATCTTCCTTGTTGACGGAATACATGACCCACAGATCATTTCCAGCCACAACTGAATGCGGATACTGATATCCGATCGTTTTCTCAAGTCCTTCATAGCGCAGGGGTGGAGAAATGAAGCGGATTATGGCTACCCGGTCAAAGTTCAGTCCATCCCTGGACAGGGATATGGTTAACATGGAACGTCCGCCCAGCCCCCCCGGATTCATAGGCAAAATATTGTTGATGACATAAACCTGTCCATCGGGGAGTTTGCCCGCATTGGATCTGGCACAGGCATCAGGAAAGCTGGTTCGGGCAGGTACGGTCCATGTTTTTCCATTATCGGAACTGAATGAGGCATAATTTCTCCTGCTTTTGGTCTCTTCCTTCTCCTTCTGGGTCTGGGCATCTTTATGCCCCATATCACGGTACAATCTGACCCAGTTACCATCTCTCAGGCTATAAGATGGAACCGGTTCGGTAACCCGGTGGTCATCATCCGAGAGTGGGTGGGAAACAGAAAAGTCGAGCTGCAATTCATTGCCGGGTTGCTTGAAATGCCGGTTGATTTTCTCGACCAGTTCCGGATCTCCTGCCGGATATGAGGGAAATCCGTTTGCAGGTACAGGCGGAGTTTCACTTAGCCAGAACAGGTCTCCTAAACTGCCGTCAGGATCAACGGATCGGTATAAACGCCCTACATTGACACGCTTTTTTTCATCAATACCCGGACCTGACCATTCAGCCACGCCGGTCACTGCATAAAGGATATCATCGATGACGGCAAATCCGTTCGAGGTCATGAAGCGTGTACCAATGAATGCTTCAGACGCAGGAACTCTTTTGTCCTGGGGCGGGAAAAGTTCCTCAATAGGAGTCCAGGTCCTGCCCTGGTCAGCCGAACGCCTTACCAAACCACGCTGCCCTGAGCCATTCTCATCATTCACCTGGTTATCCCAGGTGGCAATCAATACATCTTTAAAATAGGTGATATGGCTGTGATGTGAGTAAGTCCCGGAATCCGGTGTGGCCGTATACAAAGTGAAAGTTTCCGTGTTCTGAAGGAGGTTGTACCGAAAACTCATTTTATCACTGTCAGCAGTCCACCGGACAACCGGGAATTTCCTTCCTGCCTGATCCATTTTCTTGTTGCATCCGGCCAGGGAAAAGGCCGCCAGCACTGCCGGCGCCAGGAAATAGAGGAACATTGACATTTTTTTCATGGTTACTTGTTTAGAAGTTCATTAAGAGGAATACTTTCAAACGTCATGTCTGCCTGGCTCCCTTCATAAAAAACCCCAATGGTGTTTTCATCTATGGATGTCAGGCAGGAATACCCCCTGTTAAATCCTTCATCCAACAGCAGCCAGTATTGTTCCGGCCAGGTCATACCATCATCAAAGCTCACTTTGATGATAGTCTTTCTCCTAGGATTTCTCCAGACGTTCGGATTCGAAAACAGCAGTATGGATTTCTTTTCTCCTCCCTCGGTGTAGACATGCTTGTGCAAAGATCCCATACATACAGGTTCCTGTAAGGCAATACGGGAGGTCGGATGTTCCTCCCATGTTTCACCCAGGTCATGGGTCACAGCTACTGCCCGTGTACCTTTCACCTTCTCGGGTTGTCTGTATCGCATATTAAGCATTACGGAGCCATCGTTTAATTGAACCACGGCACACTCATTTGTACCGGAAAAGCCCGGATTGCTTATCTTCCATGTCTGCCCTCCGTCTTTACTCCAGGTAATATTTGAAAATGCCTTGCCTTCAGCATTCCTTCCCTGGGTGGGAAAAACAAGCGTGTTATCCTCAAGGGTAATTCCCCGGCCGGGTGCGGGTGCCCATAACCACCATTCCTGTTTCTTGCACATCCTTGTCAGGTTGACCGGTTTACCCCAGGTCTTACCGTCATCAACACTTTTTGATACCATGAACTGCGAGGTCTGTTTAACGCCAAAACCGGGTTGGGATCCCTTTCTCCTCCATTGGTGTTCCCAGGCATCGCTCTCTTCTGCCAGGTCCTCTATCCAACGGCCTGTTTTATCAAGTAAACCATGCATCCATAAACCAGCCACGAAAATGTTTTCGGAGTTTTTGTCAACCAGGATACTGGCATCGCTAACCCCGTTGAATTTCTGAGGAAGCCCGCCCCATTCTCCCATATCAATCGCAATTCTCATGGGTTCCCAGGTATTGCCTCCATCGGTGCTTCTGCTGAGACCTATATCCATATCCCCCTGGAGATCACGGCTGCTATCACGGCGGGCATCATAAATCGCGAGCAGGGTTCCCTTATTGGTAGTGGCGATGCCCGGTACCCTGTAAGTATTTAACAGATCGTCCAAGCGTTGCCTGACGGCAACACCAATGCGTTGGGTCAAGGGCGGATTTACAATTCCGGGCTTTAAATGGGTATTCCCGGAAATGGCAACTTTTGTGCAACCTGCATCCACCCTGTGATGTAGGTTCGCATCATCCGCCAGTTCATAGGTAAGCCAGAAAAAGTTGCTCCCGGGTTCCAGTACCTGCCTGTCCTCAAAGGTTATGGAACCGGAGGGCATTTTATCGGTACCGAATTGTACGGGATTTGAACCTTCAGCGAAGTAAAGCGGGTCCAGGATACTCCCGACGTTTTCACCATCCTCGTATCTTGTCCAGAGGGAATCTTTCCCCAGGTAAAAAAGTCTTACTGTCTTAATATCCGAAAGATCATCTGTGCCTTCCGTTGTAACGGAAACAGATGTGACATTGTGTGTGAGGGCATCTCCGGGAGCAATAATTCTAATCTGCAATACCAGGTTATTTTGTTTGAATTTCAGGACGGGCACCTGCATCTGGTGCAACGACACCCTAACATAATCATCTGTTTTACTGCAGGAGATAATCATAAACCCGGTAACAACAAATAACAGATACTTGCTTATTACATTTTTCATAATCAGACTATTAAATATTTATGGTTGTATCAGACTTTTCGGCATCATCACCCAGGGCTTTCCTTAATATACTGATTTCATTATGTATAACTTGTGTGAAGCCAAGGATATCACCACTGTGAAGGATGAGATTTGCACCCATCTCAGCCCATGCCATTTCCTTTTCAATACCCTCGGCAAAGGTTACATGGATCCCCGCTCCGATATTTTTATTTCTTGCCCCGGTTATAATTGTTTCCACTGCAGCCATGAATTCCGGATGGTCATACTGCTCGGGAATACCCAGGTTGCAGGAAAGATCATGTGGTCCTATCAATACGGCATCAATCCCGGGAACTCTCAGGATCTCATCCATTTTGTCGATGGCCGGCCGGCTTTCAATATTGATGATCAGCACGTGATCCTCGTTATGTTTTTCGATGTACTGAGCCAGTCCGGATTCAAGGTCTTTCTCGCCATTTAGATACTCCGTCAATTTCTGCCCTTTTAATGGCCTGGTTTTTACAGCGCCCCTCAACTGTTGCACTTCATCAACAGTCTCAATATACGGGGCTACAATTCCCTTTGCACCGCCATCCAGGGCCATACAGGCCTGGTAGGGATCCGGGGAGGGGATCCGGACCACCGGCGCCATTCCTTTTCCCGTATACCCATGGCACATCCATGAGAGCTGATGCCTGTCGATGGCAATATGTTCTGTATCAATAAACACGAAATCCAGGTTAATCTGCCCAATTATGTCAATCCATCTTGGAGAGGTGCTCACGATCAAAGTGCCATACACTCTCCTGCCGCTTCTCAGTGATTCTTTCAATTCTTTGCCGGTCATGATCTTAGATTTAAAATACTATCCGAATGATGATTTCTGGTAACACCTGATAATTATTTGTTCAGGTCCAGGACGCCAAACCTGATTACGGATCTTTTTATGTCGGGATCATCCGAACTGTCCCATACACAGAGAAAGACCCCGGGTTCCTTTTCCAAAAGAGTGGGATAGCTGTTATGGTTGTTATCCCAGTAAAAGAGCTTTTGTTCGGACCATTTTTTCCCCGGCTCCCGGGTGACGTAATAGAGTCCTTTTCTTACACCTCTTGCATCATCATTATAAACATAGATATGCCTGCCCTTTGAATCCTTTCCGAAAAAGCCTTTGGATTTCGTATTATACAAGTCAGGTTCCTCTATGGCCATCGACCAGGTTCTTCCGTTGTCGTGGCTTACTGAAGAATATGCGCGGCGGCTGTCAAGGGCCTCTCTGCTATTAAAGTATTTACCGGTTCGCATAACAATCTTCAATTCACCTGGATCGTCACCTTCAGCTATGTTCCCCTCGTGGAACCAAACATCCTGTGGTCCGGGGATAAAACCTGCCAGTTCCCAGTTCAGCAGGTTGGTGCTTTCAAGCACAAATTGCTTTCTGTCTCCTTCTTCCGAGTCGTGTCTTTTTGTATTACGATGCACTGGCAGGAGATACTTTGTGATCCCGTCCTCGGTGAAGGGTACCACTCCGGCGTTGGTGATCAGGGGTGAATGGAAATCCATCCACAGTTCCACCTGGATCCATGAGAGCCCGCCGTCACAGGAATAGGCCGCGCATAGTTCACTGTCCTCGCTGTCTCTGTAGGAAAGCGGACAGCGCATGGCATAACACCAGAGGATATCCTGACCTTCGGGCCTGAACAGAACTCCATTCGCATACCCATACCGCCGGGTACCGTTGTGCAGCTTGTGGTCGAAAATCATAACGGGCGCAGACCAGGTTTTACCACCGTCTTTTGTGATGGAACAGACAAGGTCACCAATATCGCTTTTCCCGTCAAGTTTATAGCCGTAAGTCACCACATAATAATCATCATCCCACTGGGCAATGAATGGCTGCCATACCTGTTTATAAAGGCTGTTGGGTGGAAGTACGTCGATTGTGGCAACATCCTTGACATCGCCGGTCTTCTGAGCAAGGCTATTCTGTCCAAACAAAATTACTGCACTCAGGATCAGGCTGATAAAAATTGTCTGTTTTTTCATTATTATTAAATTTTTGTTAGTAATAGTTACATTTAAAATTCCTGGTTGATTATTTCAAGCCGGTATTAATCCCGGCAATAAGACAATAGCTGTAGATAAACGAGATTTCATTCAGGTAATCATCTATTTGAATCCTGTCTTTTTATAAACTCCGTTTTTATAATCAAGCACCGCGCGGGCGTACTCTTTTTCCAGCTCTGCATAATCCGGTTGTCCGGCAAGATTATCTGATATTTTATGATCATCTGTTAACCGGTACAGCTCAGGATATTCAAAAGATCCGGAAGCAACATTGTACCAGGATGTATATCTATAGCCATCCGTTCTGACAGAATAGCCCATGTGGGTCATTGGTTCCTTTCCTCCGATCGCCGCTCTGTACGGTCTTACAAATTGATTGAAGGCCTTATCATTCCACTTCTTTACGGGATCCTGCAAAAGCGGTTCCAAGCTGATACCGGCAAGTTCATTTGGTGAACTCAGTCCGCAGAGATCGATGATAGTGGGATAAATATCGACAGACTCTGCAAACGCATCAATGGTAATCCCTCTTTTAGCTTCACCCGGTGCAGAGATAATCAGAGGAGACCGGGCAGAGAATTCGAAATTCGTAGATTTGCACCATAGATTTTGCTCTCCCAGGTGATAGCCATGATCGCCCCAAAATACAACAAGGGTATTCTCCCTAAGTCCGAGTTCATCCAGCGTCTTTAAAACCTTACCGATTTGTTCATCCACATAGCTCACGCAGGCGTAATACCCATGTCTCAATTTCTTCTCTTTTTCCTCAGAAAGGGGCCATTCGTCCGGGGTGTCATTGTAACCACGAAGTTCCTGGCAGTTGTGAAATGCGATACTGGGAGCATTCTCCGGAGGATCCCGCTGGTCTATATCGCCGAAAATTTCTCTATCATATAAATCCCAGTATTTTTTTGGTGCATTAAAAGGAAGATGGGGCTTCAGGAAACCGGCAGCCAGGAAAAATGACGTATTATTCTTTTTAAATGACCTGAGGCATTCAATCGCTTTTTCTGCAATTATGCCATCCAGGTATGCTGTATCAGGTACATCCACACATTCACTGGACGCCGCATTGCCTTTTATATCACGGTTTTCCTGCAGAATATAGCCACTCATATAGCCTTTGAGAAAATGTTCCTCGTCCCATGACTGAGTATCATTGTAACCACGTGCATAATGGAAAATCTTGCCAAGGCTGATTGTTGTATATCCCTCTTTCTTAAATAATTCCGGTAGAGTAACTACTTCCTGGCGGGTATCCCTGAAATGGGTTGCATGATTGGTTACTTTCACCTCATCCGGACGATATCCGGTAAGCATGCTTGTCCGTGAAGGAGCGCATGAAGGGGCCTGGACATAATGATTGGTGAACAGGGCTCCTTCACCGGCAAGCCTGTCTATGTTTGGGGTTATGGCCAGACCATCACCATAACAGGCCAGCGCAGGGCGCAAGTCATCGACAGCAATAAAAAGCACATTGGTTTTCTCCTGATCTTCGGGGCTGCAGCTATACATGCCGGTAAAAGTCCCGATAATCATTACATAACAAAAGATTCTAAAATAAGTTTTCATATCTGGATTACTTTTTGATAATTTCATTGAGAGAAATACTTTCAAACGTCATATCCGCCTGGCTCCCTTCATAAAAAATCCCAATCGTGTTTTCATCTATGGATGTCAGGCAGGAATACCCCCGGTTATTGCCTTCATCCAGAAGCAGCCAGTATTTTTCAGGCCAGGTCATGCCATCGTCAAAACTCACTTTGAGGGTGGTCCTTCTCCTGGGCCTTTCCTGGATATTGGGATTGGAAAACAACAGTATGGATTTCTTCTCTCCTCCTTCCGTATATACATGTTTGTGCAGGGATGCCATGCAAACCGGTTCTTTCAGGGCATTGTTCGAGGTCGGGTGCTTACCCCATGTTTCACCCAGATCCCTGGTTACCGCAACCGCACGGCCATTTTCCTCCCCCTTGACAGTCCGGTTCCGGTTATCCCGTACATTGAGCATCAGTGATCCATCGCTTAACTGGACCACAGCACATTCTGTTGTATTAGTCGATGCAGGATTACTTGTTATCCATGTTTGTCCCCTGTCCTGGCTGTACGTAATATTTGAGAAAGGGACACCTTCCGCATCCCTTCCCTGCGTTGGGAAAACCAGGGTGCCGTCGTCCAGGGTAATGCCACGGCCGGGTGCGGGTGCCCAGAGCCACCATTCCTGTTTCTTACACATCCTGGTCAGGTTGACCGCTTCGCCCCAGGTTTGGCCGTCATCAACACTTTTTGAGATCATAAACTGGGAAGTCTGTTTAACACCAAAGCCGGGCTGGGATCCTTTTCTTCTCCACTGGTGTTCCCAGGCATCGCTCTCTTCTGTCAAACCTTCTATCCATAGGCCGGTTGTATCAAGAACACCATGCATCCATAATCCTGCAACAAAAATGGCATCAGAGTTTTTGTCAACAAGAATGCAAGCATCGCTCACCCCATTGAATTTTTGTGGAAGGTTACCCCATTCTCCCATATCAAGTCCAATTCTCATGGGCTCCCAGGTATTACCTCCATCAGTACTCCGGCTAACACCGATATCAATATCCCCCTGAAGGTCACGATTGCTCTCACGACGTATATCATAAATTGCAAGTAGTGTTCCTTTATTTGTAGTTGCAATACCCGGTATTCTGTAAGTATGAACATGATCGTCCATATGTTGCCTGACGGCAACTCTAATACGTTGAGTCACAGATTGATTTGCTATCTCTGGTTTAGCATAAGTATTACCGGAAAAGGTGACTTTTACACAACCTGCATCGACTTTATGATGAATGTTAGCATTATCAGCTAATTCATAGGCAAGCCAGAAAAAGTTCTTACCTGGTTCCAGCCTCTGGTCACCCTCAAAGGTTATGGAACCTGAAGGCATTTTATCAGTACCGAATTGCACAAGTTTTAATTTTTTTGTCCATAAGGAATCTTTTCCCAGATAAAAAAGTCTTACTGTCTTAATATCAGTTACATCCTCAGTACCTTCCGTCCTTACAGTCAGGGATGTAACATTGTGTGATAGTGTATCTTCAGTAGTAACCATTTTTACCTGTAATACCGGATTGTTTGTCTTAAACTTCAGAACGGGCATCTGCATCTGATGCAATGATACTTTGACATAATTATCTGTTTTACTGCAGGAGAGAATCATAAATCCTGTAAAAACAGACAACAAAAAATTATTTATTACATTTTTCATAACTGGATAATTTGTTATATGTATCCCATAATAATTTCCGGATCAATACTTAAACCCGGACCTCCATGTCTCCATATCCGCTGCCGGTTCGGCATTTTTTTCAGGTAGCCACTTTTTTAATTCTTCTATAGTTTTTCTATATTCCGGCAAGTTTGCCAAATTATACCATTCGTGCGGATCCGAATTATGATCATACAATTCTTCACTGCCATCGGAATAATGGATATATCTCCAGCGTTTGTTACGAATGGCATGGTTTCCTTTGCCATAGGTCATAATAACAGGTTTATTCCATTCCTCATCCGGATTTTTTAAAAGAGGAACAAGGCTGGTTCCTTCCAGTTCATGCCGTGTTTTCAAACCACATAATTCGATAAGCGTAGGATATATATCCAATAGACTTACAGGAGTATTACACACCCCACCTGGTTTTGTAATATCCGGAGCTACAATTATGAATGGTGTACGGGTAGTTTTTCCCCATAAAGCGAATTTCTCCCAGTGTTGCTTTTCTCCTAGATGAAAACCATGATCAGACCATAATACAATGATTGTATTATCTTTATATGGACTGTTATCAAGTGCATCAAGCAACCTTCCGATTTGTTTGTCTGCAAATGTAGCACAGGCTTGGTAAGCCTGTATAGCTTCCTTCAATTGATTATTTGCAATAATTGTTTCATAGATAAAAGGTTTTCCTTCTTTTAGTATTTGAATACCGCCTGAGGGCAGATCATCCAGATCGCCATCCAATACTTCGGGCATGGATAGATTACTTAAAGGATACAATTTGAAATATGCTTCCGGAGCGTACCATGGGGAATGGGGCCGGAAAATACCGGCGGCAAAGAAAAAAGGCCTGTCATGTTTTTCTTTCAGGAATTTAATTGCATAATTAACTGTTTGCGCATCCGGTGTTTGGTTTTCATCAATTGGCCAGGGTCCCCAATCAAACGGCTGGCTTGTGGGACCGCCTCCACGTCCCCCTACCCAGTTAGTTATCCTGTTCAGTTTTTCTTCAGGATAAGAATCTTCACGGAGCTTGAAAAAATGGTGAAATGAAGCATCATCATGGAAGGCGTTGTTGTAATGATGATGAAAGATCTTTCCGGCGCCTTCAGTCCAGTAACCATTTTCCATAAAGTGCTGAGGAAGTGTCACGACATCCGGTAATGCTTTTCTCCAATCCGTTTTATTGCCATAAACTCCGGTAGATGAAGGTTTTAATCCCGTCATAACAGCAACGCGGGAGGGATTACATGCCGGAGATGAGCAGTACGCATGATTAAAAAATATTCCCTGGTCAGCCAATCGTTCAAGATTTGGCATTTTAATTGGTCCATCATATAAGGTTATCCAATCATTAAGATCGTCAATAACTATAAACAAAACATTCATTTTATCTTGTGATGTTTTTTTTGATTGAGCAGTACAGGAGAATATTGAGAGATATAAGATACCTGACACCAAACAACTTATTGCAATCGATTTAAAGAGGTTTTTTCTTGCCATAATCAGAATTATTTATAAAATAATTTTTTTATAATGAATTATACTACAATGTTAAACGCTTATTACTAATAATAGTCGATTATATTTCATTACAATTAATAGAAACCATATTCATATGCAGTTTCATACATTGCAATGATGTTTTCAACCGGCACTTCATCCTGGAGAACGGGATGACCAGGAGCCAGAATGTAACCTCCTCCCGGGGACAGGTGATCGATGATCCTTTTTGTTTCATCTTTTACAT